>JBGSIP010000620.1:0-5231 GCA_041742495.1 Planctomycetaceae bacterium | reverse complement strand
GAGCGCATCATGGAGACCGGCCTGTGCGAGCGAGGTTTTCGTCTGGGCGTTGCGCTCGGCGGAGCCAAATTCGCAAAGCACAGTGGGGAATCGAGAGAGAACCAACAGTGTATCGCGTGTGCCACCGGGAGTGACGGTCCACGCGTACGGTGCACCGGACTTCTGACCAGGAAATTGCGAGAGGGGGGACTCGAACCCCCACGCCTTGCGGCACTGGAACCTAAATCCAGCGCGTCTGCCAATTTCGCCACTCTCGCAATGTCTGACTGCCCCCCGCGTGACCCATTTATGGCCAGATCTGAATTTCCAGCTCCAGCGCGATCCCGTGTGTCTCCGACACCTTCGTGCGGACCAGATCGATCAATCGCAGCACGTCGTGACTGCTCACGTCCTCGTGAGTGACAAAGAAGTTCGCGTGACGTTCGCTCACTTCGCAGCCGCCGATCCGTGTCCCCTTCAATCCCGCCTGATCGATCATCTGACCGGCGGACATCCCGCGCGGATTCTTGAAGATGCACCCGGCCGACTGAAAGCTCATCGGCTGAGTGGCCTTCTTCATGATCCAGATTTTCCGCATCCGGCGGGTAATTTCTTCCGGGCGGTCGGGAGTCAGCTCGAATTCGGCGGACAAAATGACTGGCTCGCCAATGTTGCTGCGGCGGTACTCGAAGTCGAGCTGATCCCGTTGCAGCCGCATGACCTCCCCCTGCCGGGTCAGCACCTCGACTGACTTGACCAGCGGGGCAATTTCCCCTTGTCGGCTCCCCGCGTTGCCGCGAACGGCACCGCCGACCGTCCCCGGAATCCCGACCAGTGTCTCCAGCCCGGCCAGCCCGGCAGCGGTGGCGCGGGTGATGGCATGGGAGAGCAGCGCGGCGGCCCCCGCCTGAAGCGTGTGTCCTTCGACCGTCACCAGACTGAAAGGACCGTTGGCCAGCGAAATGACGGCCCCGCTAACGCCTTCGTCGCGAACCAGCAGATTGGAACCACCGCCGAGAATATGAAATGGAACTTCATTCTCGAGGCAGCAGCGCACCAGTGCGGCGAGTTGCTCGCCCGATCGCGGCTCCATGAAGTACTGAGCCGGACCGCCCACCTTCAGCCACGTATAAGGTGCCAGCGGTTCATCACGACGCGTGATGTCGGAAAAGTCTTCGAGAGAACTCATGCGCCAGCCGATCGATGTCTCCTGCACCCAGGGTCAATACGACATCCCCCGGTCTGGCGTGATCGTCTAATGTTGCCAGCAGAGTTTCAAGAGTTGGCTGGAATTGGGCAGGCACACCCCGCCCGCTGATTTCCCGCGACAGTTGCTCCGCCGTGTCGTGGCACGCGGCACCGCCGGCTTCGCGGGCCGCGTACACCGGCATCACAAACACCCCTTCGGCCAGCTCGAACGACGCGGCAAAGTCGCTCATTAGGGCCTGAGTGCGCGAAATCTGATGCGGCTGGAACACGCACCACAAACGTCGGCCGGGAAACTGCTCTCGGGCCGTTTCCAGCGTGGCCATGACCGCTGTCGGGTGATGGGCGTAGTCCTCGACCAGCGTCAGTCCCCCGGCGAGCGAGGAGACTTCAAACCGGCGTTTGAGACCGGAAAAATCTGCCAGCGACTCGGCAGCAACTCCAGGGGCAATCCCCAATTCCGCCGCCGCGGCGATCGCTGCGAGTGCATTCGCCTGATTGTGTTGGCCGGGAATCGGCAGAACCACCTCGCACACCCGTTGACCCCGATGGCGAATCACCATTCGGGAAGGGCCGGGACGGGCCACCGCCGAGCGACCGGTCCAATCCGCGGGGCCGGTCAGGGAAAACGTGCGTGTGACTCCGGGAAACTTCGCCGCCAGCGTGGCGGTTCGCACATTGCCGGCGGGAACCACCAGCCAGCCAGCGGGATCGATGCACGCAACAAATTCCGCGAACGCCCGATCCAGATCCGCGGCTGCTGGAAAGCAGTCGAAATGGTCCGCCTCGACACTCGTCACAATGGCGGCGGAGGGACGGAAATTCAGGAAGCTGTGCCGGTACTCGCAGGCCTCGACCACAAAATGTTCGCCATCACCAAGGCAGGGCGCCGGTCCGCCGCGCAACTCGCCCCCAAAAATGGCAGCCGGGGTCACACCCGCGGCGTCGAGAATCCAGGCGAGCATCGCCGACGTTGTGGTCTTGCCGTGCGTACCCGCCACGGCGACACAGGTGCGTCCGTCGGCCAGACAACCCAGCATTTGCGGATAGGACAGACAAGGAATGTCCCGTTCGCGGGCGGACAACAATTCGGGATTGCGTTCGTTGATGGCGTGACTGTGAATCAGCGCGCTCACGCCGGCCGGCAGATAGCGGGCGTCGTGTCCGGCAATCGCCATGATTCCCGCCAGCCGTAGCGACGCGGCCACGGGGGCGGTCAGATGGCTGTCCGAACCGGTCACCCGAAACCCGCGCGACGCCAACAGCTCGGCCAAGGCCCGCATCCCCGCCCCGGCGATCCCCACCAAGTGAATTGCGGCCGCCGGCCGCAGGGACAGCGTGGGGCGAGCGGAATTGCCTTCGCCGGGAGACAACGGCTGCGGCATCACCGAGTGAGCAGAACTGTGAGCGAGCGAATCAGCCACAGGGTGACCTCCGACAGCGGGAACAGACTGCGGTGCAGCCGCGGGGGCGTTGGCATTCCCGAGCGTCCACAGGTGAGGAGTGCCCTGTCCGGAATCCGCCGGGCACGTCTGACTCTCCCTTAAACATCGGTTATCCGGGTTGTCAGAGTTTGGTGGACTTTTCCAGCTGAACAATCTCGCTAGCCTGCCGCAGCCTGACATTCACGTCAGCAGAAGCACTGTAAGTCATTGACCTCAGAGGGTATAGGCCAGACCGCCGCGGCGGGAGCAAGACCAGCCGCCGGTCGTACGATGTGCGATTTCCGAGGAATTTTTGACCGACCGGGAATTCGACCTATTGTTCGTTCAACGGGGAGTGCTGACGCGGTCCACTGTGTCGCCCGCCTCCCCGCTCCAAGACATGGACAGCACGACAGGGAAAGCTGGGAGCTTTGAGGGGACCCTGTCGTGCTGTTTTTTTCTCCGCGTGGAATTCGTTCCGCGGTGCCATCACAGTGACTCGGTTCCCCCAGTCGACCGGGTTGACCAGTCGACCGGGACGGTCCGAATGGCGTCTTTCGCCGAAAATTCCCGCTCTCGCGCCAACATCGGTGCCTTCTCCGCGTAAGAATGGGATGACACGGCCGTGATGCCGTAATGCCGGTTCTTGAGTCAGGAGATCGTGGCCCGGTGGCAGGCATGCGGGACTCGCAGTCCATTCCGAGCGCCTCGACGCAGGTTCCAGTTCCCGGCGGGGGTGTCCCCCTCGCGGCGGAAGCCTTGCTGGTCGAGCAGGCGCGCGCGGGGGATCGCAGTGCGTTTGGCGAGTTGGTCCAACGCTACGAGGGACGACTGTTCCGCGTCCTGAACCGCTTTGTCCGCGATCAGGACCTGTCCGAGGATCTGGCACAGGAAACTTTCCTGCGCACTTACGAGCGGTTGGGTCAGTTCGATCCCTCCCGCAGGTTCGGGCCGTGGCTGTTTCGCATTGGTGTCAATCTCGCCTTGGACTTTCTGCGACGTCGCAAGCGGCGCGGTAAGCCAGCGCTGTTTTCGGAGGGGCACTCCGACAAAACATTCGACCCCGCGATGGCCGACCCGCGTCAGACCATCGATTTGCAGCAGGAAGTCTGGATCGTGCTGGAGCAGATTCCAGAGAAGTACCGCACGGCCTTGATTCTCCGCGATCTGGAAGGTTTTTCGACCTCCGAAATCGCGGCCATCTCGGGCCGCAAAGAGGCGACCATCCGTTGGCGGGTCGCCGAAGCCCGCATCCGGTTTCAACGACTCTGGGCGCGACGGGAACTGCCCGCCTCCGCCGCCGATGCCATGCTCGATCCGTTGACTTCCGAGCCTGATGCGGACGATTGATCACCGGGAGTGGAAGCAGCGCTCTGAGTTGTGAATGAAATGTGCGACACGGACGGCGATGGTTGGCCCGTCAGTGTCATTGGACTCCCGACAGTGGAATTTGGAACGAGGTGAGGAGCAGCCGCGTATGAGTTGTCGGTCAGTACGACGAGAAATGGTTCTGGTGGTCGATCGCAGCGGTGCGTGCGACGAGTCTCTCGGCGAACCGGCGCGGCGGCATCTGGCAGTCTGTCCCGCCTGTCATGAGTTCTGGACGGCGCAACGTGCCACCATCGGGCGACTGGCCACTTTGCGGGAAACACCCGTGATGGCAGCCAACCGCAGCGTCTGGCCCGAACTGGAGCGACGCATGCAGTCGGGCTACCACCGTCCCGCCCGGCATTGGAAGGAACGCGTTTCAGCGGTGTTTGCCGTGGGCTCGATTTGTGCGGCGCTCTTGGCTGTGACGGTGACTCCGTTTGCGGAGTGGGGTGGCGACTCGCCCGCCGGGCCGGCTACGCAGACCGCCGGGCTGAAATACACGCCCGCCGATGCCGGTCGCGGCGGATTTCAGCCGGTAAGCCAGGGGGGCACAGCAGACTTACACTGGACGAGAGGACCATCGGGGCAGGCGGGGCAGGATCGTTCCCGCCCGGTGTTCGATCTGCGTCATCCGTCGATGCTGCGGCAGCCCCCCCTGCTATCGCAGCCCAATGATTGGGCGTTTCCCGCAGGCAATTCTGATGATGTGTTGTTGCGGCCACTCTCGCTGGAACAAATTCACGAATTGATGCGGCAGGAATCGGCACAAGCGCCCTACTTCGTCGAATAGTCGCATCGCACGTGATGGCCCATGGCGGCCTCGCCCGGCGATCCAATCTACCGCCCACGCTAAGCAACATTCATCGGCGTGGTGCATCGACACGGAGATACTTTGGGCCGCTCCGCAGTCTGAACCCGCCGGACAGGGAACCAACACTTTCGCGAATCGGCTGCCGTTGGTTGCCGCTGCGTGGACTCCGAACGACAATCACACTAGGCCGCCGTTTTCCTCGGCGTGTGGCCAGTTGGGTTCATCGTTCACTTCGGGAGCACCGCGAAGATGTTCTGCCGCCACCTGCTGTTAAGTGCCGTTTGTGTTGTGGGACTGTCTTCGAGTGCCCTGGCCGCCGTGCAGACCCGCGTGGTGACGTACCAGGCGGATGGCGTTCAGGCGATTGGCTTTTTGGCCTATGACGACGCCATCTCGGGACCGCGCCCCGGTGTGCTGGTTGTGCATGAGTGGTGGGGCCT
>JBGSIP010000619.1:0-10078 GCA_041742495.1 Planctomycetaceae bacterium | reverse complement strand
GCCCCGCAGTACTTCCAGCGTGACTCCGCCGGGCCGCAATACCACGGCAGTCCCCTGCACCACTTCGACGACCGTCGATTCGATCCCGACAGTCGTTGGTCCGCCATCAAGGATGTATGCCACGCGGCCATCCAACTGTTGCCGCACATGCTCGGCGGTCGTGGGGCTGACCTGGCCGAACCGATTCGCGCTGGGGGCGGCGATGGGGGCACCAACCTGCGCTAACAATTCACGCGCCAGCGGATGATCGGGAACGCGGACCGCCACGGAGGCCAGCCCCGCTGTCACCAGATCGGGAACGCGCGACTGCTTGGGTAACACTAGCGTCAGCGGCCCTGGCCAGAAGCGGGCAGCCAGTTCGCGGGCCAAATCTGGCACCTCGCTGGCAAGTCCCCAGGCATCCTCGGCCGACTCGACGTGGACAATGAGCGGATCGAATTCCGGCCGTTCCTTGGCCACAAAGATCGCGGCGACAACAACCGGATCGAGAGCCAGAGCACCCAGGCCGTAGACGGTTTCGGTGGGAAACGCGACCAGTTCGCCAGCGCGCAGCAGTCGGGCCGCGCGGGCGACATCAGTACCGACGCTGGTCCGCATGTTGTGCCTCTCGCCGGCGGGCCGGACAGCCATCAGGCACCGCGGAAGATGACGACACTCGCCTGCGCCATGCGTGTCACGCTCAGCTTCATGACGTAGGGATTCTTGGTCGCCAGTGGTTCTCCGTGGACGACATTCAAGCGACACCGCTCGTCGGGGTGGTGATAGTTGAGCGTGGGCGGAATCAACCCTTCTTTCAGTCCAAGTACCGACGCCGCCAGTTCCAGCGAACCAGCACTGGCACCGGGATTGCCGATGACGCTTTTGATGGCGGTCACAGGCACGCGCGAGCCGAATTCGCCAAACACTTCATGAATGGCCTGCGCTTCGAGAATGTCGTCCTCGATCGTCCCCAGTCCGTTGGCGTTGATGGAACCGATCTGGGCGGGAGTGAGCCCCGCCTGCTTCAGCGCCATTTTCATCGCGTTGACCAAGGCCTGCCGTGGCTGCGGCGTGCCGTCGCGCTGGACCACGCATGAGCCGCCGACGCCTGCGATATAGCCAAAGATGGTGGCTCCGCGGGCGACAGCAGAGCCTTCTTCTTCCAGCACAAACGAGGCTGCCCCTTCGGCCATGACCTGACCCGTGCGATCACGATCAAACGGCCGGCAAGCCTCGGCCGGCGGCACATCGCGTGAGGCCAGCTGTTCCCACTGCCGTGCGTGAATCGACTTCACCGGATGCAGCCGGGTGCCAGTGGTGCCCGCGATCATGACATCGGCCTGACCGCGACGCACGATGCGGCGGGCTTCAGCGATGGTCAGGTTTCCGGAGGCTTCGTCGAGCGTCAGGGAGTTGCTCGGTCCGCGGGCATCGAGGGCAATGCTGATGTGACAGGCGGGCATGTTGGGGAGATAGCGGAGCAACCACAGCGGCTCCATTTTCTTGATGCCCGCGGGCCCCCAGCCTTCCATGTGAAAACGCCCCGCCTCGTCACAGGCTTCGTAACACCCATCGGAAAGGGTTTCGGGCGAGCTGAGCATCAAATTCGCGCCAAAGTCGACTCCCAGTCGCTCGTGATCAATTTGATCCAGCGAGAGTCGCGCGTGGTCGAGACTCAAGAGCGCCGCGGCGACGCCCAATTGAATCTCGCGGCACATGACCTTCAGATTTTTGCGCAGCGGCTTCAGGTATTCTCTTTTGGCGGACTCGTCGGTGAAGGCTCGGACCTGACCACCAATCCCCCCCAGCAGAGCCAGCCCGTCGAACAGATCGACCGTGGCAATTCCGCTGTGCCCATCGCGGACCGCGGTCCAGAATTCGGCGGCTGACATCCCGGCTGGGCTGGCGATGCCAATCCCGGTGACCGCGACCCGCCGCTCATTATCGCTCGAACTGACCATACCATCCTCTGGAACTACACGATCGTGACTCGCCACTCTGACCTACCCTGGTCTGCTCCCTCGCCCCGCCAACCGCTTACGTTGTCAAGAAGGGAAGCCGAAGCACGGTCCGGAGGACCGCTCGTCAGCGGAAGGAATTTGTGGCGTCGCCGGACTGTCAGGCCCGCTGAAATTGCGTGCCCAAGCGTGCTCCGCCAGCCCTGTCGCGCGGCATTCGGACCGCTGGCTCACAGAACAGCCACGGGGATGTTTCGACACGTCGAATCCTTACCCCGTTGTTGTGCGCCAGCCCGGTCCGAAGGTGTCGCGCCAGCCGATCCGTCGCAGACGGGCCCAGCCAGTCACCATCGTTTGGGCCGCAACGACAGGGAGACCCACATCCCGCCGCGTTACGGGCCAACCGAACTTACAAGTCGCAGATTATACCGATGTCGGTCCTGCAGCTATAGCATCCCGCCGGAGTTTCACTCTGGCGGACGCTGCAACCGGATGTCGGCGGGTGGGAGCGGCGCTCAGGCTTCGGTCCGCGGCTCTCGATGAGCCCCTAAAGACAACCGCGGCCGCTGGAACCATCGATTCCAGCGGCCGCGACAAAGACCTGAACAAACAGGGCCCTCCGGTGACTACCGGGGCCGCAGGCCGGCATCGCGGCTCAAATCGACCTGTCCGTCTTCGAGCCGGAAGATTTCGGTGAGGCCGGTCTGGACTTCCGGATCGCTGTCGCGGAACGCTCCGCCGCGACCGGGCATCCCTTTGGCGGTGAAAATTCGCCCGCGGGGGGACGTGAACCGCACCTGGTATGTCCCCTGCCGGAGAGCTTCAAACCGATAGAAGCCAAAGGCGTTAGTCGTGGTCGTGGCGAGCACCTGCCCCGAACCATCCAGCAGCTCGACCGTCACTCCGGCAGCACCGCGTTCATCCCGACCCTGCTCGTAGTTCTGACGGCCATCGAAGGAACCATCGAGCTCCCGACGCTCGTTCCACACAAAGTCGCCAATCACGGCGGTCCCCGGCTTTTCGACCAGCCCACAGTCCACGTCGGTCAATTGCTCGAACGCAGTGGTAAAGGTGAAGTTGGCGGTCAAGCCGGTGACGGGATCAGCGTCGCTGTCTTTCGTGTCGTCGTTGCCCGCGTCTCGAGTGGTGATTCGGTAGGCGGCATCGGGAATAAACTTCACGTAATACGTTCCTGGGTCCACAGCAGGGAACGAATAAATGCCTGCGGGAGACGTGGTCGTCGAGGTCACGAGCACGTCGTCAGCCGGATCTGCGGCGTCGGTCCCCACGCTGTACAGTTCGACGGTCGTATTGCCGGCCCCCAGTTCCGTGTCCTGCTGAATGCCGTCTGCGTTGACATCGAACCAGACGTAGTCACTGATGAGCCCTGCGGTCGGCGGCGGGGGTGGCGGATCTTCGCCGTCAATGGTCAAGCTCAGCGCGGATAGCACCGCCTGAATGCGGTTCGCGAGTGTCGACGTCGTATTTCCGGCAAACAACAGACCCGTCGGTTCGCGGGCTGGCGAAGTGACAATCAGCGACCCGGAATCACCACCGGCCGAGAAGCTTTCCGGAGTAATTCGGAAACACTCCGAGAAATTGGCAAACGGAGGTCCGAATGGTCCATATGAGACGATCGAAATCGAATTGATTTCCGACACAGTCCCTTGGGTGAACACCGTGGTACGGCCGTGCTTCTGCACCTCCATACCCACCACGGCTTCGACGGGGACGTTCACCGGGTTGCCATACCCTGGGTCCGTGGGAGTTCCGGTGCCTACGTTGGTCTCCGTCACGGTCGCGATGGCGGCGTCGACGGTGTTGTTACCGGTCGCCGAAAAGTCGAACGGAATCAGCGCCAGGAACGTACCGATCTGATCGGCGGTCAGGCTTTGGCAGTTGTTGTCGCCGCGGGAAGGCTGCACGATTACTTCGCCCGGCTGGGCCAGATTCAGGCGTCCAATCACGTGATTGTTGGTCAGCATCACCTTGGAGCGGTCAGAGGTCCGGGTGCAGCGACAGCCCAGCGTGCCGGACAAACAATCGTCCGACAGATTGCTGATCGAAATGCCGATCGGCACCGGCCGGGTAAAACGAATCTTGGGATCTGCCAATGCGCCGTCTGGGTCTTCTGCCAAGGGCCGCAACGGTTGCGCGGCCGCGGCACCCGGCAGGACTGCGTAAAAGGGCGTATCGACATCCAGCCGGACGTCGAACCCATCCACACTGGAGGGCAGCGCGTCTGCGACGCCGAGGCGCTGACCAGTCACAACGATTTCCAATTCACCGTCTGGCGACTCTCCCAGCCCGACGCTGTAGACCTCGTCGCCCCACATCTGGGTGTTCTGGCGGATGCTGTTGGCGAGACTGTTCACCGCCGACGTCCCAGCTCCCACATCCGACCATGAATAGCTCTTCTCCAGCATCAGCTTGTCGTCCGTCCGGACGATCGTGGGATCGATTTCACCCTTGAGCACGTCGCGCGTGCGGGTGATCGTCCAATTCAGAGTCAGAGCGTTCAGTTCTGCGGGTTCCAGCGTACGTCCGCAAGAAATGAGCACTCGCTTGACAGCGGTTTTCTTGATGGCGGGGATGTACCCCTCGGCCGACACAAATTCGACGAAGCCCTGTGAGTTGGTCAGGTATCCGTCTGCGTCGACGATCTTGATGCCCTTGACGCTGGACTCGTCCAGCACCAGCCGCACCGGACCGGGAATGTTGACATCGGTTTGATTCTGCAGTTGCACGCTGACCGCATAGGTCGAGTTGACCTTGGAGATCAGCCGCGGTTTGGCCGTCTGCAACACCTCAAACTGATCCGTCACGTCGATGGGGTACGAGTGCGGGAGTTTCACTTCCGCGGCCGGTTCGGCGGAGGGGTCCGCGGGCTGCGCAGGTGATGAGTCGCCGGTGGTCGCGGCGGGAGCGGGATCGGATTCACCGGCCAGGACCAGGCAGGGCGAGGCCCAAGCCCCGATGGCCAACGTGGCGGCCAGGGCTCCACGACGCTGACTTCGGATCGCGGCCTCCCAATAAGCCTGCCAGCTTGAAACACCTCGCGACCGATCGAGCATCGACATGTCTCCTGGGAATCTAGCAGTGCTCGTGAGGGCGAGCGCATTCAACGTGGATGGGAATCGCAAGTCTCTACGCGGAGGCACGACCGTTCGGAACACCGCCCGGCGGTCTTCGTCCCTCCCGACTCATCGTCGCGAACGACAGAGAACGACCGGAACGTACACCCGGTGAGCGAGGACTGGACCCGCAAAGGCGAAATGCGAGTCATGAGTATAAATGGACAGTGACCCACCGCAACTAGACTTTTCCAGGAATTCCGCGTGGAATTTACCGGGATTTCATGGTTGGCCCGCAGCGATTGTCCACCTGGAATCCGTGCCCCGGAGCCTGCGTTTGAGTTGCGCCGGAAAACATCCGCCGCCACGCAGAAAAGCCCCCCGTACAGGAAAGCGGCCCGCACGGCGAGCCCACCTGCTCCGCATTTCCTCGTCTGATCGCGCGAATTCCCGCCGTCAGGAGGGCTACGCTCGCTTCCTGCGGCACTCCGGTGGCATCCGTCGCGAAATGTTCTGCCGGGCTGGCGGCCCATGCCGAGCGGAGGCGCGACGTTCTGGGAAATCCCGAACCAAGTTTGAGTTTACACAGTTTTACAGAACCGATATATCATCGACGGGTGGCGCTGGCGAAGATGGCGAGGGTGTGCAGCGGAAATCGATGGCGGAGGGGATGTTGCGTTCGAACGCCGGAAGCGGACCGTTTCCGAAGATTCGACCTCGGCAGATTGGGAAGCCATCTGCTGAGGGACAGCGTCTCTGGCCACCGCGAGACCCCGGCGCACTTCCCTTCCCGCAGCCCCAGCCACGGTGACGTCTCCCAGCGGCCTCCACAGCGGCTGAGAAGGCAATTTGCCACGTCATCACGGCCGCGGCAGATCGTAGATCGCCTGTCGTGGCCCGGCAGACAATCACGATCGTTTTACTGACCTACCCAATGGACCAGCCGGCTTTGCGCCGGCAAGGAATTTATCGAGCCCGGAGCCTGGTTCCGGCCGCACCAAGGAGTGACAGGCGTGAGCATTGAAGAACAGGTGTTTGGCATCGTTTCCGACGCGCTGAACGTGCCCAAGGAAGAAGTGGCCCGCGAAAGCAAGTTTGTGGACGACCTGAAGGCCGACTCCCTCGATGTCGTCGAAATGGTGATGGAATTCGAAGACGCTTTCGATATTACCATCCCGGACGAAGACTACGAAAAGCTGCAGACAGTGGGTGACGCCATCACCTATATCGAGCAGCACTCCTGACGCGAATCTCCGGATTGGCCCCGGAAATCACCGGTTCGTTTCGCCGCCTGGCGGCGAAACGTCACGGCTGATCTGTGTTCGCCGCTTTCCTGCTTTCTATCGCCGAGCCCCCCATCGATGCGCCGTCGTGTTGTCGTCACTGGCATCTCTGCCATCACGTCTCTGGGCTGTGAAGTTCCCGATTTCTGGGAACGACTCTGCGCCGGCAAAAGCGGCATTTCCCAAATCGAACGCTTCGATACCGGGGAATATAAAGTCCACTTCGGCGGGGAAATCAAGCATTTCGAGCCGACTCAGCACTTCGATATCGATCCGCGCGAGGTCAAGCGCCAGGATCGATTCGTGCAGTTTGCCGTGGTCGGCGCGGCGAAGGCCATCCGTCAGGCGGGGCTGGATCTCACCGCGGGCGACCCGTTTCGCAAAGGGGTGATGGTTGGCAGCGGGATCGGCGGCCTGAGCGAAATTGAAGAACAGCATTCCAAACTGTTCGATCGGGGCCCGTCGCGCGTCTCCCCCTTTATGATTCCCAAGCTGATGGTCAATGCGGCCAGCGGCAACATTTCCGTGCAGTGGGGGCTCCGCGGCCCCAATAGCGCTGTCGCCACCGCTTGTGCGTCCGCCACCAATGCCATCGGCGATGCCTTTCGACTGATCCAGCACGGCGTTGCCGACGTCATGATCACCGGGGGGAGCGAAGCCGCCATGACACCGATGGGCCTGTCGGGGTTCGCCCGCATGAACGCCCTGTCGACTCGAAATGACGACCCGCAGACCGCCAGTCGCCCGTTTGACAAAGGGCGCGACGGCTTTGTGCTCTCCGAGGGGGCTGGTATGGCGGTGCTCGAAGAATACGAGTTCGCCAAAGCCCGCGGCGCCCGCATTCTGGCCGAGGTCAAAGGCTACGGCATGTCGGCCGACGGTTCCCACATGACAGCCCCCGATCCGCAAGGCTCCGGGGCTGCCTATGCGATGCAGGCAGCGCTGCTCGACGCCCGCATGAATGCCGCGCAGATTGACTACATCAATGCCCACGGCACCAGCACGCCACTGGGAGACAAAGCCGAAACGCTCGCCATCAAGACGGTGTTTGGCAGTTCAGCCCACACGGTGGCTGTGTCCAGCACCAAAAGCCAGTTGGGG
Organism: Planctomycetaceae bacterium; assembly: GCA_041742495.1. GTDB lineage: Bacteria > Planctomycetota > Planctomycetia > Planctomycetales > Planctomycetaceae > JBGSIP01. The sequence continues at coordinate 2,683 of JBGSIP010000619.1, read as the reverse complement.
CACCTGCTGGGGGCCTCTGGCGGTGTGGAGTTTGTGATTGGGGTCCAGACCCTGCTGGAAGGGGTCATTCCGCCGACCATCAATCTCGAGCAGCCCGACGACGGCTGTGACCTGGATTACGTCCCCAATCAGGCCCGTCAAGTCAAGGTGCGCAACGTGCTGAGCAACAGCTTCGGCTTTGGCGGACACAACGCCTGTTTGATCCTGGGCGTCGTTGACTGAGCAGGTCACACTATTCGTGACGCGTGGAGAGTCGTGACGCGTGGGGAGCTTACGCGGGCGTCAAGAACCGCTTCGCCTGCAGCTTGGCTTTCGGACGACGCTTGCTCGTCGATCAAGCAACCGGAATTCGGACCGGTGGCCACTCGACAGCGAGATTGCCAACGGAACTCGCCTCAGAGATCGCCATTGAAGGTCGACGTCGATGTGGGCGGTTGGGCCGAGCTGCGGGCAACGCCCCGCCTTGGACACGGGGCGCTTTCTGCCACCACAACAGCATTGAGCCACTCGTTCTGAGCACCGTGCACGGCCCAGCCGGCATGGCCCAGCGCACGTCGAATGTCCGTCACCGGGCCTCACGACGCCCAACCGACGTCGTTTTTCCGGCGAATCTCGCAAACGGACCGCAGGGAGCACGGCGACTGCATGGCTGAGGAGTCCAGTCGGAATCCGCCCGTTGCAGTGGGCCAGTCACACCAGCTTGCAGCAGAAAAGAACTATCCAAACTGCCGAATCACGCCGACGAGGCAACCCAGGATTTGCACATCCTTGGCAAAGATCGGCTTCATGGTCCGATTGGCCGGTTGCAGGCGGACCCGCCCGCTTTCGCGGTACAGTCGCTTGAGAGTGGCTTCCTGACCATCCACCAGTGCCGCCACGATTTCTCCATCCCGACACGTCGCCGACTTCCGCACGATGGCGTAGTCGCCGTCGGCGATGTGGTCCTCGATCATCGAGTCCCCCTTCACCTTCAGGCAGAACAAATCGGCGTCGTCAAACAACGGTGAGAAGTCTTTCTTTTCCAGCATTTCTTCCGCGAGCACCGGCTGTCCGGCGGCGATTTGCCCCGCCATCGGCAAGGCTGTCTTGTGCTGCTGATGCCCTTCCGTCAGGCGAATGGCCCGACTCATGTTGGACTCGCGCGTGATCAGGCCTTTGCGCTCCAGTGCCCGCAGGTGGCACATGACCCCATTGGGACTGCGAATGCCAAAGTTCTGCCCAATTTCACGCACTGTGGGGCCATAGCCCCGCACCACAATCTTGTCCTTCACAAAGTCGTAAATTTCCTGTTGACGATCCGTTAGGACTGACTTCGGAGACATCATACTGCTCCCTCGCTGTGTGAGATGGCGCGAAAGAGTGACCCGCTACTCTTGCGTTTGTGCGTCTAACCAGGTCACTGCAAGAGGTCCCGCACGATCTGAACCTCTGTTTCGCCCGCAGCGACACCACGACACCGGACGCGACTTCGTAATGAAAGTTTGCGCACCGGTCGACATATATCCTACTTCATCCAAAGTCGCAAAAAAGTCGAAACCGCTTCGATTTCTACTTTTTAGCGAAACAACTGTTTATCATTTTTGCCGATAGTTCACGCGAATTATTCGCATTTCGTGAATGCATGTCGATGCGTTGCTATCCGCGTCTCCGCTTGCGCTGTTGAGACTCCGGACGCGAGGATGTCTTCTTCGACCCCCTTGCCGGCGGATGCGCAGACCCGCTCCCCTTTTTTCCTGGCTGCCGACGGTCCCCCCCACGACGTGAACCGCCGCGGTCAGTTTGAGATTGTGCGGCCGGTCGCCGCTGCGGCAGTTTCACCAAGGCATATTCGAGCTCGCGGCGATCCAGGTCGACCTCTTGCACGCGGACCCGAACCCGGTCGCCCAGCCGAATCGTGACCCCGGTCCGTCGTCCTGTCAGGCACCAGCGTTCCTTCTCGTAATCGAAGTAGTCCCACTCGCCAAGCGCTGCGATGGCAATGAAACCCTCGGCGGGTACTTCGAGTCCACGGCAGAACAGCCCAAACCGTTCCACGCCGGTGACTACGGCGTCCAGCTCTGTGTCCAGCCGGGTGGCCATGTACGAGAGCAGCTTCAAGCGTGTCAGTTCACGTTCGGCCTTCTCTGCCGCGCGCTCGCGATCGGAGCAGTGTTGCCCCAGTTGTACCAGCGTGTCCGGCAGGCGGTCGGCTGCTCCTTTGTCCCGCCGTGGCCGAGTTTGATCGATGAGCTGGTCGACCAGCCGGTGAATTGTGAGATCGGGATAGCGCCGGATCGGACTCGTGAAGTGGCAATAGTGTTCGAAACCGAGCGCAAAGTGCCCGGCCAGATCCGGCGCATACGTGGCCTGCTTGAGACTGCGCAACAGGGCGAAATGGACTCCTTCTTCCAGCGGAGTCCCTCGCGCGGCTTCGATGACGGACTGCAGTTCCAGCCGGCTATTGGGATTCTGCAGGTGGAAGCCCAGCGACTCGACGAATTGCGAGAATGTGGTCAGCCGCTCTTCGCGTGGCGCGGGGTGAATGCGTCGCAGGCAGGAGATTTGCCGCTGGTGCAGCAGTTCCGCAACCGCAACGTTGGCGGCCAGCATGAACTCTTCAATCACGCGATGCGATTCGTCCTGCTGCCGGGCTTCCGCACCGACCACATGTTGCTCACGGTCCAGCACCACGCGGATTTCCGGC
>JBGSIP010000618.1:0-2652 GCA_041742495.1 Planctomycetaceae bacterium | reverse complement strand
GCAACCGCGCTCTCGAACGCGCAGAGGGCTTCCTGCTCTTGAACATGCCGGCCGCCGGTGTGGCGGAACTCGATCGACTCGGAACGGGCGAGCCCGACGACACGCGCTGGCATCTGGTGCGGGCCGAATGTCTGCGCGCGCTCGACCGCTTTCAGGAAGCACTCGATGCTTACGAACAATGTGGCCCGGCGCGCGAAAACTCCATCGGTCGGCTGCTTGGCATGGCGTGGTGTCTGAAGCGACTCGACCGGCTCCCCGATGCCATTCAGGTCACGCGACAGGCGGCGACACTGCACCCGCACGAATCTCTCGTGCTGTACAATCTGTCTTGCTACTACGCGCTGGCCAACGATCGTGAAAATTGCCTGCAGTGGCTGGGCCGAGCACTCCGCGCCGACCCGCGCCTGCGCGATCAGATTCCCGCCGAAAGCGATTTCGACAGCGTGCGCAACGACCCCGACTTCCGCGCCCTGACCAAGCCAACCACCTGAGGCATGTGCACGGGTACGGCGTGCAGAGAATCGCAGCATTTGACCCCGTCGTTGATCGCCACCGGGACCGAACCTGCTGAAAACTGAACAGAGCAGCGTAAATCAACCGGAAATGGGTAGTCGTGGGTAGTCGGGGCAAGTTCGATTGCTCGCATCAATCCCGATGCTGACTGATGAGCTTCTTGACGTGGTCCGGCTGGGTGATGCCGCGGACGGTGATCTCGTCACCGGACTGCCCGGACGAGCCGATCGAAATGGTCGCAATTCCGAGGAGCCGATCAACGAGAGATTGAGTGAGTGAGACATTTCTTACATCTTTGTGACGAACTTCCGTGATACTTCGAGAAAGTATCCCTTTGCGGAGACGTGTCACTTTGTTCGTGATGGTCAACGTGGTTGAGCGGCGCTGTATTTCCATCATCAAGAGAAACAACAGGCCTACGCCAACGACAATCAGGCAGATCGACAGGATCGATACGATGATGTTTGCGCGGTCATAAGCCGGGTGCATCACTATCAACGTCTGTTCGGGATTACCGGAGCTCAAGTGCCCTCCAGCTACTGGTTGAGTTCGATTTCGCCAACGGGACTCGGCGCACGAACGAGGTCTCCCGAGTTGAGCAGCAATCGCACTGGGATTTCACCCAAGCGGGCATTGGCATCTGGAGCCAGGAGTTGCTTGAGGCCCGACGACGACCGTCAAATTCCCAGCGGCTGGCTTGTGCTCGCGGGGGGGATCCGTGTGGGACGGTGCGACCTACGCTTGGCAGCTTGCACTTGACCGGTGAAAACTCGCCTCGAAAGCCGGTCCGTGTCGACGCAAGTGACGACTCAAAATCAGTTAAGGTTACAATTCGAGGCGACATCATTTGAACACCCTCGGAAATTACCGAGTGAAACGTGTTTTGGTGGTTCGAAGGGCGCAGATTCCGGCGCAGTTTTTGGCGATCTGCCGGAATGGCTGCTGCGTGACGAACGGCTGCGGGCCATCGTCACCGCCTGGCCCAACATGACCACCGCGGACCGGCTGGCGGTTTGGCAAGCCTTTCGACGACTGGCCAAGGGGACTCATACGACCGGCCAGTGACGCCCGAAGACTTCCCCCGCGATGCGGCCGGCAACAGTCATTTCGGCCAGCGGGTCCCTCTTGGGCTGCCACCCGGTTCGGCAGGCACGCCCCACGGTGGGAAATTCGTGCCGGTGATTGGAACCCTGCCTGTTAAATTCGAGACAGACCGTTCACCGCAACGCTGGCCAACCTGTGGCCATTCGAAAACACCAACAGCATCGCCGCACGGTCACCCACGGCAGCCCCTGCACACGGCCCGCATGTCGTCGCTGTGGCATCGCCGATCGTCTGCCTGACCCATTCGGCCTATCGGCGATTGTCGAGAGCCTGAGGGCCACTGTGCGGCCTGGGAATCGTGTCACCAACGCCAGCGGGCGCGGTGACGTCCGGCAAGGGGTAGGCGGGTCAAAAAGCTGAGGTTCCAGCTTGTATTACCACGCCGACCCTTCAAAGGTTTTTTGAACTTGTTTCGGCCCCACAGAGCATTGATTGCGAGGGATTGCTGTATATGGGGTTACGTGGACCTAATGCCAAACGCACCCGGCCAAGAGATCTTACGGAGCTTCCGCCCGCCCCGACGTCACTCGGCAAGACTGGACGCGCACAGTGGCAAAGAATGGGCACCCAGCTAGTGCGTCGACGGCTGATCGATGAGATTGATTTACCGGCGCTGGAGGAGTGCTGTGAAGTGCATGATCGGCGGGCGGCTGCTCGTGCTTCAATGGGGCCGCGGTTTTAGACCGCGGAAGACGTGGGTTTCGCGCTGAAACACCTTGGCGATATCGATGCTTCAATGGGGCCGCGGTTTTAGACCGCGGAAGACAGGCATCGGCCACAATTTTCAAATGCGAGTCCGGGCAGCTTCAATGGGGCCGCGGTTTTAGACCGCGGAAGACCACGCTACTGGTGGGCATGTATGCTCGCCGGATGGGCGCTTCAATGGGGCCGCGGTTTTAGACCGCGGAAGACGTACCGGCGACCGCCACGACGTCCGCCACGGTCAGGCTTCAATGGGGCCGCGGTTTTAGACCGCGGAAGACAATGGTGGACACCATTACGACCCTGTCCGACGGCCGGCTTCAATGGGGCCGC
>JBGSIP010000617.1:0-1719 GCA_041742495.1 Planctomycetaceae bacterium | reverse complement strand
GAGCACCATGCGCAGCACCGGGCGCTCCGACGCGGGATTCAGTACATCCCACGTGCGCAACTGGTCGCCGTCGAGCACACGGGTCACTTCCCATTCGCTGCCCAGTGTGAGCTGAACTTCAAACAAAGTTTCGTGCCGCGGCCGGACCGTGAAAATCGCTTCGAGCGTCACGGCGTCGACTCCCAGCACCAGTTTCTTGGTCATCGCCAGTTGCAATTCCGGAGCTTTGGCCTGCGTCCGCAGCGGCAATTCAAACGCGGGTGACCAGGCATCGAAGGCCAGCCGCGAACCGCTGGTGGCCGAGTCCGTCGGAGTGCCGTTGTGTGTGTCAACGGCCGCTGGGCGCACACCGATGAGCTGGCCTGAAGGCAGCCGCAGGCTTTGTGGGACGGTGATTTCGATGTGACCGGCATGCGAACTGGCAGCGGGTATCTGGACCGCGGGAAACAGCCATTCGGCATCGCCGGGATGAGTGAAGATGCCGGTTAGCGTGATCTGTCGGGACCCCGAGAAGGGCTGGCGGAAGTCCAGCCGGACGCGTGTTCCGGCTGCCCCATCGGTTGCGTTCAGTTCCCAGGCAGCCAAGCCCGGGGCGTCGACCGCAGTAATCTCCAGTCCAGGCGGCACAGTGAGATCCAGCCGGTCCAGCGGCCGGCCATACGCGATCAATCCGGTTTCGGCACGCCACTTCAATGTGGTGGGCTGTGCATCGCCGCTGTACCGCGTGGAGGCGAACAGCAACGTGGCTGCTTCGGCCGTATCCGACCGGCGACTGGTAAAACGCAAGTTGGCCTGCGTGCTCCCTCCCAGCGGGATGCTGGCCTGAAGTTGTTCTGTTCCTGTGGGCTGCGGCAGATACGTCTGTTCGTTCACCACCACCGCTTCGCCGGCAGCCAGCGGCACGGTCAGCGTGACGGCCGGAGCCGACACCACCGTGAACACAGCCACCCGATCGCTGCCGCTGGGCAACAGTGGTGACGTCATGGTCAGCCGCAGCTTGCGCTCGCCAGCCAGTGGAGAATAAACGAGCAGCCGCTGACCATCGGCGGGATCGCGAAACACGGCCGCCGGTACCCCGTTCAACGTGGCCGAGGTGACCCGCCAGCCCCCCAGTTCCAGACTCACCGACTGCCAGCCCCCCTGCCATTGCTGCAGGGAGCAGGTGGTCGTTGCCAACAGCACATCGGCCTCGCGGGAGATTTCATACGTGGCGGCGGTGATGCTGATTCCCGCAGGTGTTCCCGCTGGTGTGAGAGCGGTGACCTGACGTTGCAGGGCCTCCCATTCGTCGCGCGGCAGAATGACCCCCGGGCGATCGCCGGCAAACAACTCTCCCACGCGATCCGCGGGCACAAACGTCAACGGTGTGACATCTTCGGCGGGCGTGTCGGTCGTCCAGGCCAAATTGACGAGGGTGACCACACTGACCACCAGCATGGCAACAGCCAGTCTCTGCACGGATTGGCTCAGAACTGACTTCATACGGCACCTCCGCGATCATTCGGGCCCTGACCGTCTTCGGAACGATCAGCGCGGCCCTCCGCGGGGCCTCTATCTCCTTCGTTGTCGCTGATCGGCTGTGTGCCGCTGTTGGTCTCACTGCTCGCGGGTTCGTTTCTTTTTGCGTTCGTCGCGGAAGTGTCAGCCGGCGGGTTTGTTCGCGGTGGCGGAGTTGTCTGGGGGGGTGGCGCATTGACGGTTGCGCGCCATGCGGCCTGC
>JBGSIP010000616.1:0-4949 GCA_041742495.1 Planctomycetaceae bacterium | reverse complement strand
TTGTGGCGCGACCAGCGCCCCTGATCCAAGGGAATCGACACGTACTAAGTCACCTCTTGAAAATGACTTGTGAGATTCTTCCGGCCTTCACGTGCGTTACGAAGGCGGGTCCGCGCGGTGGCGTTGTCTGCACTCGCCTGGCGGGGGGAATGTGGCGTTCTGGCAACGCACCGGAAATTGTGACCTAAGCTTGCGATGAGCAGTTCTCGTGACAGAGGGTCGCGAGGTCGTGCTGCCGTTGCGAAAGGGCCTGGCGTCAGGCGTTCGGTGCGTTCCAAGGGGTTCGATCTGATGGCACATTGCATTCAAGAACTCGCCAGCGCGACGATTGCCTGCATCAATCCGGTCATTGCCGCCACGGTGACGACGTTCCAGACCATGCTGAACACCACGCCGGTGCGTGATGACCTCTATATCGTCGATGGTGCCGACAAGGTGCGGCGACTGAGCGCCGTGCTGCCGTTGAGCGGTGCCATGGTGGGAGCGGTGCTGGTCAATGTGGATGATGCCACTGCGTGTGGAATTCACGATCGCCTGCTGGGGACCACGGCCTCGTGCGTGGATGACAGTGTGAAAGACGCTTTGGGCGAAGTTGCCAACATGATCGCTGGTTCTGCGAAGTCGCAGTTCGGTATCGCGGGAATCATTCTGGGGACGCCGAGCGTGGTGTATGGCGCGGACTACGAAATTTATGTGACCGGCCAATGCGGACCGCCGATTGGAGTGGCATTCAAGACTGAGCTGGGGGCAATCCAGGTGGAACTGTCTCTGAAGAAAATCCCCCGGATCACAATGCCAGCCGGACAACGCAAATAACTGCTGCATTGTTGCTGGCGAGGTCGGTGGAGTCGGGAACGTGTCTTTGACCGTGAGTGTGGTGAACCGGGAACTGTCGTTGAAGGTCATACCATGAGAGTCCTGCTGGTAGACGACTCAGGAACGATGCGGACGATCATTCGTCGGTGTCTGAATGGTCTGGGAATCACTGAAATTGTGGAGGCTGAAGACGGCGTCGCCGGACTCCAGCGTCTGCAGGGCGAGCGTTTCGATGTCATTCTCAGTGACTGGAACATGCCGCGGATGAATGGTCTGGAGTTCTTGCAGGCAGCGCGCGCCGCCCAGGTCACCGTTCCATTTGTCATGATCACGACCGAAGCGGAGCGGGGGCGTGTGGTCCAGGCCATTCAGTCTGGTGTCTCGGACTACATGGTCAAGCCATTCACTCCGGACGCCCTGCGCGACAAGCTGGTGAAATGGGTCGGCTGCCTGGTTTGAAATGTGACGAGGCAGTCGGGGGGATGGAGATGGAAGCAGTCAGCCGGGCGCGACATGAAGTCCACCGCGGGCGGTGACACAAGACACAAGTCGAGACAAGACGACACGACAAAACAAGATACGGCGCGGGCGCAAACACTATTCAGTTCAGATGGGCTGGTGTGGAAACAAGTCATGATCAATGCTGAAAAAATCTGGAAGTCGCAAAACCTCCCGACCTTGCCCGCGGTCGCTGTGGAATTGATTGCGCTCAACCGCAGTCCCGACGTCAGCGCGGCGGCGATTGCCGACGTGATTCGCAATGACCCCGCCATCACCATGAAGGTGGTTCGCGCGGTGAATAGCGTGCACTTCGGTCTCTCACGGACGGTGGGTTCGCTGAATCATGCGGTTTCGCTGTTGGGTACCCACGTGGTCAGCTCATTGGCATTGAGTTTTTCGCTGGTGGACGACGCCATCCGCGAAGGGGCCATGCGCGAACACTATCAGGAAGCCTGGGTGCAAAGTGCGGTGCAGGCGACGGCAGCCGAGGTCTTTGCCCCGCAGATCGGTTTCAAGTCGGACACCGATCCCTTCTTTGCCGGACTGGTCACGGAGATTGGCCGACTGGCGATGCTCAAGACCGTGCCGCGGGAATACTTTCCCGTCCTCGAAGCGGCGCGCGAAGAACAGCGTCCCCTGGCCGAAGTGGAACAGGCCATTCTGGGCATCACGCACGGCGACGTTTCGCGGCGACTGATTGAAACTTGGAAGCTGCCCAAGGAACTCGCTAAGGCGACTGGTTTTCAGGACAGCACGATTTCGGCGGCGATGTCGGAATACGGGTCTGAAGAGGGCCGGCTGGGTCAACTGGTGCTGGTTTCGTCGGCCGTGGGTGACTATTTCTGCTCGGCGGCCAAGGGGGTGGCCCTGTATCGCCTGCGAGCCTTATGCGAAGGCTTTTGGGGCTGGACCCCTGCAGTGGTCGAAAGCAAGCTGCAGGAACTGCGCCACGCGATTGACGCCACCGGTGAGATGTTGTCCGTCAATACAGCCGATCTGCCCAACCCGCAGGAACTGCTGCTGGAAGCCAACGAACAGTTGGTAAATCTCGCGATGCGGATTTCGGTGGAATCCGCCCATCTGGCGGCGAAGCAGGAAGTGATCGAGAAGCAAAACGCGACGCTACAGACGGAAAAAGCGCAATTGGAACGTGCGTCCCGCATCGATCCCCTGACTCAAGTCTTCAATCGCCGTGCGTTTGATGAGTCGTTCCACAACGCCGTTGAACAGGCACGGAGCGACGGAGAACTGGTGGGTGTGGTGTTCGTTGATATTGATCACTTCAAGAGCCTCAATGACAGCTATGGTCACCAGTTTGGTGACAGCGTACTGGCCAGGGTGGCGGACACGCTGCGGAGCAGTTGTCGCGATTCGGATATCGTGGGTCGCTTTGGTGGCGAAGAGTTTGTGATTCTGGTGTACCAGCCCAGTGAAAAGGGGCTGACCCGATTTTCAGAGCGTCTGCGGTCAGCCGTCGCCGCGCTGGAACTGACCACCGCGGACGGGAAATCGGTGCGGGTGACGGCAAGTTTTGGAGCCGCCCTGACGCTGCCCGCCCTGCGAGATTCCGAAGTGGCATCGCGGCTGGTCAGCGAAGCTGATCACGCGATGTATGACAGCAAACGCAACGGCCGAAATCAGTGTCACCTGCGCGTCCTGCTGTCGGCCTTTGACCAGGCGGTCATCAACGCGAGCACGCAACAGCGATTTTCTCGTTGGGTGGTCGCCAACGGATTTGCAGATATGCGGCAGGCGTCAATGGCGCTACTCAAGACACAGCGCGGGACGAAGCGATTTGGCGAGGTGGCGATTTCAGTGGGGCTGCTCACACCCGACCAGGTGGCCGAATTGATCGAAGATCAGGCCACCGAACCGTATCGCCTGGGTGAACTGGCCAACCGCCGGGGCTGGCTGGCGCCGCAGCAAATAGCCCACATCATTGCCCGGCAGGCGGAATCGCCGATTGATGTGGCCGCCTGTCTGGTCGAAGTGGGGGCATTCTCACATGACCAGGCCAAGGTGATCATTCACAAGTATCGCCAGGCACATCAGGACTTGCTGGTACCCATCAGTGCGATTGCCTGCCGCGCGTAACACTGGGGCGGTGCCTGGAAGCTTCGTGGAACGGTTGCCACTATCGCGGTGATTCGCCTTCGACCGGGTTGCGTAACACTCCCAGCCCTTCAATCTCGATTTCCACGACGTCGCCCGGGTTCAAGAACCGCTGAGGCGATCGCGCAGCGCCCACTCCCGCGGGAGTGCCGGTGAAAATCAGATCGCCCGGCTCCAGCGTGATGAGCTGCGAGATGTGGGCGATGAGGGTCGGCAGATCAAATATGAAGTCTCGCGTATTGCCCTGCTGCAGCACCTCTCCGTTCACGCGGCAGACAACCGAGAGTTGATGCGGATCGCCAACGCTGTCGGCGGTCACCAACCACGGACCGATGGGGGCAAATGTGTCGGGCGATTTGCCGAGCAGCCACTGGCCGCCAGGCCGTCCTTTCTGCCAGTCGCGCGCGGAAACATCGTGCCCGTTCATGTAGCCGGCGACGCAGGCCAGCGCTTGTTCCCCGGGCACACGATGAGCACGTTGACCGATGACGGCCACGAGTTCCGCTTCGTAGTCCACCTGCCGAGCGACAGCGGGGATGCAGATTGGTTGTTCGGTGCCGATGATGGTGTTTGAGAACTTGGAGAAGACCACCGGCTCTGAGGGGATTTCGGAGCGAGTCTCCAAGGCATGGTCGCGATAGTTCAGACCGATGCAGAGGATCTTGCCGGGTCTAGGAATAGGGGCGATGAGCGTCCCCTCCATCACGCTGCCAGACATTTTGGCAGCGGCAAAAGCGACCTCAGCGCGGGACAGGCCGTTTTCGAACGTCAGCAGTTCCAGCAGCGACTTCGGCAGTTCCGGGTCCGACACATGCAAGTCGAGGAAACCAAGCTCCGACACGCCGCACAATCGTTCGAGTCCATCCATCGTGCGAATTGAGGCCAGTTTCATCGTGCAGATCTCCTCATGTCGAAGGCTGGGCGGTGACCCGACGGAGCGGTCGCGCCTGGAAGGAAGGCGTCCAGAATGGCGATTTCCAATCCAGTCTCGCCCGAAAATCGTTTCCGGCAGGGTGTGCGGCGACAATAGCGTGACTTTCCTTCCGACGGTATGCCGCCCTGACAGATTCTCGCGCGTGCGGGGGTCGGTTAAAGGGTCTCAGCGGGGTGTTCCGGTGGGAGAGATCTCCGCCCGGCTGTCTGGCGACGGACTCTGTGGCCGGCAGCAGGGCACCTGGCCTGCGCCGGGAAGAAAAAAATCCCCAAGTCCCCGGTGACGAGTCGGCATGTTTTAAGGTGTTGCCCCGTATGTGCTTCCGCTGTGGCGGAGAATGACTGGACAAGAGCACAACATTGTGTGGGTGGATAACTCCTTGACACTATTCTTTCGCTCGGGCATTCTGGTGCTGATCTGGACGGGCGTGATGCAACGTTTCTTTCCGGATTGCCATCTCAATCTGCTCTGCGAAGTGTTCGGGCCACCTTCTTGTCTTTGAGCTCGCTGTTTATCTTTTCGCGGGCTCTCTGTTGTCAGAGAGATGAAACCATGTCGTCCCCTCTTCCTCGGAAGCGGTCGGATT
>JBGSIP010000615.1:0-5079 GCA_041742495.1 Planctomycetaceae bacterium | reverse complement strand
TCTGTCGAATCAGTTGGACGACCAGCACGTTCGCCAGCGACTCGGCACACAGCCGCCCGCCTGGCCCGCCGGTGAGCAGTTCTTGGCGCAGGGCTGTGAGGGTGTCGATCACCCCGGGGCTGGATCGGTCGTAATAGCGAACGGGAAAATGAACGCGGGTCGGGTCGAGATCGAATGCCTCTTCAGCCACTTTAGCGACCAGTGTCGGGGACAACTGGTAGTGGGTCGAGGCAATCGAGTTGCGCCACCGCCACCGGCTCTCGACGCCGGGCGGCAGGAGATTCACCGCGTGCGGCAAGCCATCACCGTTGTGCCGGGCATCTTCGCAACGGTGATCGGTACGCTCCGGAAAGGTTTTGCCTGTGAGCATGAGCATCAGACATTCGAGGGGCGGCTGGACGACATCGCTCGCGGGCTGCCGTGTGTCGTGTTCGACCCGCAGCCGATGCCAGCCGAACGGCGCGCTCGTGTGACGGAACGCATACGGAATGTGTTCCAGGCGAGCATCGGGGGTCAAGGACTTCGGCGGGTGGACCGTTCGCGTCATGAGGCAACACTCCGAATGTTCGCGGCGTCCCAACTAGCGCGAAAGTTCCATAGTCACCGCAGAAGGTACTGCACACTTGAAGGAGCTTGAGCGTCAAAGGGCCAGAATCGGTTCCCAGACCCGGTGGGCATTGAATGTCCCTTATAATTCTTTCATCTGGCGATGCTTCCAAAAAGGGCGAATCTTTCGCCCATATATGTTCGCTTCGAGCTGGGTCGGCCCCTCGGTAACAGAGTCGCGTGAAGCGGGCCTCAAGATGGAGCCCACGTGGCACCTTTTGATACCCAATGGTTTCGGATCGTCGATCGGTCTGCGGTTCGTCAGGTCGTCCGCAGCCGAGGGCAGCCATGAATCAAGAGCCGACGAGGGAGTGCCCTCTTGGGCCTCGGCTGACACGCTGCTGAGCAGGCTGCTTCGAACCTGTTCGGCCTCCGCCTGGATGCGAGCGTTGGCGGCCTCTATGGCGAGTTGGTCTCGTTCCAGAGCCAAGGCAAGTTGGTTCGCACACGCATCTGGCTTGCCCCCATTTTCAACCGGCCTCAACACGCTGTGAGGCTGGAACGCAGGAGAGGCCTGAGCCGTAGGCGAAGGACTTTCCGGAGTGGAATCCTCACAGCGGGCCGCGGCAATCCAGCGGGTGAGTCAATCCTTTGGCCGTCTGCCCGATCGCCAGTGGGAGTACCTCGACGCCGCGGGCAATGTCGTCGGCCTGGTGCTCCGCTGGAACCACGAGGATGGCGCGAAGGATATCCGGCCGGTGGCGCCGGTGGGCGACACTTGGAAGCCCGCGGCGATGCCGACGCCCCGGTCGCTGTATCGGTTGTCGGCCCTGTTGGCGACCGGTGCTGAGCAATCCGTTTTCATCGTGGAAGGTGAGAAGTGCGCGGAGGTGCTGACAGATTGCGGAATGGTCACAACGACGTGGGCTGGGGGCGCTGGTGCCGTTCACCTGGCGGACTGGTCCGCGCTCGCTGGTCGTCACGTCGTGTACCTGCCCGACACTGACGCGGCTGGGGAAAGCACAGTCGCAGATCGAGATGGGCCTCCTCGAACCCTTGCTATTTTTTCTTTGAACGAGCCTCAGCTGGCCAGCGGGCAGTTTCCTCAAAGAATCGTGCATCACTTCCAGGGCCAGTGTGATCACCCAGTGCATTGCGGGATTCGTCAGCGAGACTCGTGAGAAGGTTCACGACGTCGGGGTGTTCGGCGGCGACGTTCGTGGACTCGGCGGGGTCGGTTGTGAGGTTGTATAGCGCGGTCTCGGCGATGGCCTCTATGTGCCCGGTAACAAAATCCGGCATGTAAGGCATCTCGCCACCCTCGGGCCGAACAAAGACGAGCTTCCAGTCTTTGTGCCGCACGGCACTAAGGCGTGTACCGTTGTGGTAGAGGAACGTCTCGCGTGGACTCGGCGCATCGGGGGCGGTGAGGAAGGCCGTCAGGTCGACGCCGTCGAGTTTGGCAGAGGGGAGCTTGGCCGCGGATATCGCTGCGAAGGTTGGCAGCAGATCGAGCGTGCTCGTGATTCCGTCGTTTGTTTCACCCGCGCGAATTCTGCCAGTCCAGCGGACGATGCACGGGACGCGCCACCCCCCTTCCCAGGAAGTCATTTTTGCCCCGCGAAAAGGCCCCGGACTGCCGCCGTGGTCGCCAATCTGCTTGTCGGTCCATGGGCCGTTGTCGCTGGTGAAAAGAACAAGTGTGTCGTTGTCGAGTGATCGCGATTTCAGCTCGCTGAGCAATTGGCCGATGGCATCGTCCAGTTCCTCAACAACATCGCCGTACAGGCCTCGCCGTGATTTGCCGCGAAACTTTTCTGACGCGCCCAGCGGCACGTGCGGCATGTGATATGCCAGATAGAGGAAGAAGGGCTGCTTCCTGCTGCTGCGGATGAACTCCAGCGCCTCGCGCGTGCAGTCGGCGGTCAGACTGTCCATTTCCTCCTGATTGGTGATGGTGCGGACGACTTCGCCGGGTTTGCGGAGAAAGGGGACCTTGTGTCCCTGTGGGATGTGTTTCGTCGCGCCGTTGAAGGCAGGAGTGAAGTAGGCGTGCTGGAAGCCCTGCGAGAGCGGATCGCAGCCCGCACCCATGCCGAGATGCCATTTGCCGACAATGCCGGTGTGATAGCCCGCATCGCGCAGCATCTCAGCCATGAAGACCTCTTTCGCATGCGGCAGCGTGTGACCGTTTTTGCCGTTCGCAACTTCACCAATCCGGAGCGGATAGCAGCCAGTCATCAACGCCGCGCGGCTGGGCCCGCAAATCGGCTGCGCGTAGAACGACGTGAGCCTCAAACCCTCCGCAGCCATCCGATCGAGGTTCGGCGTGCGGATGTCATCTGCACCAAAGCATTCCACATCGCCATAGCCGAGGTCATCCGTGAGAATGACGATGATGTTTGGCTTCGGCTGCTCGCAAGCATGCGCATGTACCGGCGAGGCACTAAAGATACACAAGACGACAAGCAGGGGAACAACATGAAAGATCCTGGCCGTCATCGTCGTTTGCCTTTCGACTGCGACACCGTCAAGAACATACCCAGCCCGATTCCCGGTCGAGGCGAGAAGCTGCCATACGGCAGCAGATTAGCCGACGGGACTTCCGCCGAAAGCAAACCACTCTCTCCACAAATGTCCTCGGAGATCGCACAAGTTCTGACACCTGGTGGTTCGGTACAACTTTGTCATCCTGATGAATACGTTCCTGACGGACATAACCGCATGATTTTGCTCTCGGTGGCAATATGCAGCAATGGACGGAGAATGGTCTTTCCATGACTGTAGTCACGGCACCAAGGTCTGCCGGATGCTGATGGCTTGCAGCGATTCACGGAACAATTCTTCTCTCTGGACTAGAGCGCCTTTCAAAACCTTCTGAGGGTCAAGATTACGCAGGCGATGTAGATCCAGCCGGAGTATCTTTGAAGGGTCGTTTCATAGCGAATGACAGCCCGGCGGAAGTTGTGGAACCA
Source organism: Planctomycetaceae bacterium (assembly GCA_041742495.1). Lineage (GTDB taxonomy): Bacteria > Planctomycetota > Planctomycetia > Planctomycetales > Planctomycetaceae > JBGSIP01. The sequence continues at coordinate 1,558 of JBGSIP010000615.1, read as the reverse complement.
GCTATGCGTGCGTTCGACCTTGTAGCGATGACGATAGCGACGGCAGGCCCGGCCGTCTGGCGTGGGCTTCTTCTTCCGGCTGTTGCGATGCGGACAGACCAGCTCAATGTTGCGTTCGCTCGCCAGTCTTGTCCGCAGCGGATCGCTGTCAGCTGCCCGGTCATAAATCAGGTGCTCCGGCGCGATGCCGTCAAGCGGAATGTTGTCCAGCGCGGGTTCGATCAGCTTGACTTCACTGCGACTCGCTGCCGCGAAGTACACGGCCACCGGCGTCCCCCGGGAATCGACGATGTCGACCACCTTGCTTCCCTGGCCGCGCTTGGTGTTGCCGACGCCGTCCCCCTGTTTTTGCTCTCACGAACCAGGCGTCCGCCGAGAACTCACGCCAGTCGATCTTTCCCAACTGGTCGAGTTCCTTCAGCAGCACCTGCCACACCGACTCGAAGACGCCTTGGCTGCTCCAGGCATCGAATCGTCGCCAGCATGTGCTCGCTGAGGGGATGCACTTTGGTCACATTTCCCACTGGCAGCCTGTAACAAGTACATACAGAATGCCTTCGAGGCAGGCCCGTGGGCAGTGCGGAAGACGTCCGCCTGAAGGTGCGGGCTGTGGATCGGCGATCAACGGTGCGATGCGAACCCATTGAGCATCCGAGAGATACACAAAATGAGTCAAATCAACCTGACGTGTGCGTCCCATGAGCAAGTCTCCTTTGACTCGCTTTGGAATGCGATTTCCTTGCCAATTGAGCCACAACGGGTTTTGAAAGGCGCTCTGGACCATTTCCCGGCTGCCCAAGTCTGCAAGATGGTCGACAATTCGATCACGATCTTGGAACGGCACTACGTGCGCCAGAAGGATTCGGTCCTCGATGCCGTGGCGGAAACAGACTTCGCCGGGTGGGATCAGACCTCTGCGGACTACATCCCCCCCGTTGCCGGTGTAATTTCACCCCCGAAAGTAGCGTCAAACGGGGAGAAATCCGGTGTCATTGCCGGTGTAATTTTGGCTCCAGACGGTGTAAATCCCGGTGTAACCCGCCTTGGCAAAAACAGCGGGGAAATCGTGACTGGCTCGCCGCAACCCGTTGTCACGCATCATCTTCAGGCAACAAAAAACCCTCTGGCAACACCAGAGGGTTCAGGGCAAGTTTTCGCGAAAATGGACGTAACAGGACTCGAACCTGTGACCTCCACGATGTCAACGTGGCGATCTAACCAACTGATCTATACGTCCGCTGCGAAACCGCAATCTAGCGCGTGAAGGGCATATCGTCAAGCGGCGCGAAGTTCTTTGGCCTCTTTGAACCTCCCCCCGCAAATCGTTGTCTACTGGCCGGAAGCGATTCGGACCTGCGTCTTCGGCAGGCCTCGATTTCTCCGGGAAGAGAGGGCGCTAGGGAAGCGTGGCCGTCGATTGCGGTGCCGGGACCCAAGTTGACCTGCCGAGCCGTTTCGCCTACAACGCGCGTGGCCGATTCGTAGCCGGCCCACGGTCCGAAATTGTTACTCTGTCATGGTTTGCAGTCATGCCGCAGCTCTCGCTGGTTCTTCCAGA
>JBGSIP010000614.1:0-1506 GCA_041742495.1 Planctomycetaceae bacterium | reverse complement strand
GCTGTTCCCAGTGGGGGCGAAGCGGTGATCACGCTGTTTGGCTTCGATACTGTGCCGCGCGTGCGGCCGTTTGAATTTCCCGAGCTGGGACGGTGGACAGTGCGGCTCACGCCGGAGCAGTGGACGCCCGCCGGGTATGTGGTGCGTCTGCCGTGGCGTCAATTGCATCCCGAGCGCGATCTGGAGTTGTGGCCCTTGGGGCTGGTCACGGCGCAGTTGAATGTCGCGGGAGTCGGCAGCCTGCGGGCCACGGACGACGGGGTCACGCTGCGGCCGTTTAGCCCCAATCGCGACTATCGCCAGCTCCTTGACGGCGGCCGCATCCTGCCTCAGGAAGGGGCGGGATTGGTCGATCGCTAGTTCGCGGCAGGAGCCTTTTTTCTGGGAGCCGCCGGTCGGTATTCGGGGCGTTGTTGCAATCGAGACAGATGCGGCGCGTATTCCGGAGTCGAGACCCAATCGCGAGTGTCGGCGTCGTCAGGGTCGAATGTGCCAGCCGGATAGTCTGCTCCGCGGGCACTGGCGTCGACACTGTCTGACCAGGCAGTCAGCAGTGCTGCCAATCGCTGACGTTCGTCGGGCCGTTGGTCACTGAGATTGGTCGTTTCGTTGCGATCAGCAGCCAGATCAAACAACTCCACGGACGATTTTTCGGTGCCTCCCAAGACCAGCTTGGAAGTTCCGTCGATCAGCGCGAGCTTGCCGGAGTAGCGGAAGCCGAGCGGCTTTTCGCGCGTGGACAGTTCCTGTGTGAACAGCGCGGCGATGCTTTGCCCGTCAATCGGGGTGACGAACACGTCCTCCGGCAGATCCAGCACATCGGCGACCGTGGGGAAGATGTCCGTAGTGCACGCGGGGAACTGCGAGACCCGCGGTTGCGGAATGCCAGCCGGCCATTCGATCAGACAGGGGACGCGCAACCCCCCTTCGTAGAGGGACCCCTTATTGCCGCGCAGGCCCCCGACTGTGTCGGGCGAGATTTTGGGCAGGCCGCCGTTGTCACTGCAGAACCAGACGAGCGTGTTGTCCCGCAGGCCCAGTTTCTGCAGGCCGTCCCGCAGCGTGCCGACGCTGCGATCAAGAGCGACCAGTTCGCCGTAGTGATCGCGCGAATCGCGGTCGAGCTGGGAAAACGGGGCGGCATCTTCTTCGCTGGCGTGAAACGGGTTGTGCGGCGAGCCGTACCAGATCACCGTGAAGAAGGGTTGCTTGGCAGCAGCCGTGGCAGTGATGAATTCGAGCGCTTCGGCGACAATGATTTCAGACGAATCGCCGGTGAACTCTTCAAACTCTCCTTCGCGGCTCATGAGGGGATCGCGGTCGAAGAAGTTGGTCATCGACAGCCACGTCCGGAAGCCAAAGACGCCAGGGCTGTGGTCGTCCGTGGCCAGAATGGGCGCGCCAGCGCCGCGGAAACCGTCCAGGTGCCACTTGCCAAAGTGCCCGGTGAGATAGCCGGCCGCCGTGAGCGCCTGAGCGATGGTCCGCTCACGGCTGTTGAGCGCA
>JBGSIP010000613.1:0-5758 GCA_041742495.1 Planctomycetaceae bacterium | reverse complement strand
AGCGGAAGCTCTTGATATTGAGCTGGAAGCTGTGAAACACACTGAAGCGAAACAATGGGTTCGTGCTACTTCCTCGCCGTTGGGTTGTCGAACGCACGTTTGGTTGGCTGGGAAGGCACCGAAGGCTCGCCCGCGACTATGAACCGCTGACCGAGGCCTTTGCCGGGTATCATTGGATCGGCTACCCTGAGATCGTGCTCGATTGAATCATCACCTCAAGTGCATAACAGCCTCTAGAGTCAGATTGGTTTGTCCGGATCGATACGATGCAAAGGTCGCATGGAGGCACGGTGCGGAGTGTTATCCACGTCTATGGGTCCGTATCAATCTTCGGGTACTCACCCGATGCCGCTGGCAGCGACTCGGCAAGGCCATGGTCAATCATTCGAGAGTGTAAACACTCCATGCGGATTCAGTCCCGGTCTGCAAGCTGAACGCCCTCAACCTCCCCGTTTTCAGAAATTGTCAGCCTCCGCATCAGCTTTGCAAGGTCGTATCAACACACGGCCGCTTCATAGAAGTACCCAACCAGCCCGCCCCCGAAATCATTCCTGTGCCAGTCGATTCAGCGGCCCCGCACGAACGGAGTCACTGGGTGACCGCGTCCGCCCGTGACGAGTGGTTCCTGGCTGAGCGGAAGCGCCACGCCGCTGGGACCGACTAGTCGGAAGGCCCTTGCCCCTTTGAGTGACGATCACGGTCGGCCCGTTCGCGGGTGGTGTAGGTTCCAGCCGAAATTGGCTGATGCGCCTGTTCGGCGAGCGACACCAGGCGGGCGAGACGGTCGGGGTCGGCTGCAGCGAGGTCATTCGATTCACTGGGGTCAGCTTGCAAGTTGTAGAGTTCCCAACCGTTTCCTTTGGGCGCCTTCACAATCCGCCATTTTTCTTGACGCAGGGCTCTTCCCCGCTCGGTTTCGAAATAGAGAAACTGATGCTGCTCCTGCTCTCGGCCGCCGCTTGACCCGAGCAACTCTGGTAGAAACGAAATGCCATCAATACCCGGCGGCACGGCCGCTCCGGCCGCTTCGGCGATCGTTGGCAGGATATCGGGGAAATACCCCAAATGCTCGCTCACCCTTCCCGGCGCAATTCGTCCCTTCCAAGTCACGGCGAACGGCACACGAAACGCCCCTTCGTAGCAACTGCCCTTCGTACCTCGAAACTCCAGAGACGAATGGGGATCCTTGTTTCCACTGAATAACCCGCGTGGATGACTCTGATCTGCAAAGCGATCTTGGCTGCCGTTGTCGCCACTGAAGAAGACCAGCGTGTCTTCTTCGATTCCCAGTTCGGCCAGCAGATCTAGCACTTCGCCGATTTGTCGATCGACCATCGTGGTCATCGCGGCAAATAGTCTGGCCTCTCTTGGCAAGTTCTTGGCTGCGTAGTACTGATAGGCTGGATCTTCGACGGGGATCGCAAATGGTCCATGCGGCGGCGTGTATGGAAGGTAAGCGAAGAACGGCTGCTTCCCGCCGTGCTGACGGATAAAGCCCATCGCTGCCTCGTGAATGACATACTGCGAATACGTCTCGCCTCGCGTGCCGCCGTGGTTGCCCGGTAAAGCCACCTCCTCGCTGTTGCGAAGCAGATACGGTGGGTAGTAGGTGTGAGCGTGAACCTGGTCGTAGTAGCCAAAGAACTCGTCGAAACCGTGCTTCTCCGGAACGCCAGTCGAATCACGCCCTCCGACTCCCCACTTGCCATAACCACCGGTCGCATACCCCAGCGGCTTGAGAACTTCAGCGATCGTCCTTTCGTCAGCACGAATGGCGTTATCGCCTGAATTGCCACGTACTGAGGTGTGACCCGTGTGCCTCCCCGTCAACAGCGTGCATCGTGCTGGAGCACAGTTCGATCCTCCGGAGAGGATGTTCCGCATAATCACTCCGCCAGCAGCGAGGCGATCCATGTTGGGCGTGTGCAGGTCGCGCGCGCCCATAAATCCCGTCTCAAAATACGCCAGTTCGTCCACGAGGATGTAAACGATGTTTGGATGGTCAGCCTCACACGCAGAATTCAAAGTGGCGAAGAAGGCACACCACATGCTCGCAATATACCAGACAAGTCGCGATCCGACGAAGATGGCAGGCTTGTTCTGAGTTCCCTGTTGCATTGCCGCCCGGTTCCCTGTCACGCCAGTCAATGCTTGTATCTCCTGCCAATACCAGTGTTTCATGTTACAAGCCCAGCACGCCGGCAACCCAATAGCGAGGCGAGCAGGCCTCGCGGCCAGTCAGTTCGAGTTCACGTCAAAGTCGAACTCGTTCTCGTTCTCGTTCTTACACTCAACGATCTCAACGTTCAGCGTGTCGTATTTCTGGAACTTCTTTGGAACCATCTTCTTCCCAGGAGCTTCCAGGACCTTGTCGGAAAACACCAGCTCGAAGATGGTAACGTAGAAATTCCCTACGGCGGCGCCCGCGTTGTCACTACTGAAGTACAATTCAAACTCGCTGTTTTGATGGGTGATCGCGGTGGAGGCTCTCGTTTTCATGTCTACGGGAGTGAACATGACAGTTTGCTTCAAAAATCGGCGCACCGTCGATTCTGACTCTCCCGCGCACTGGTTTACAGGTCGGGAAGGCCAGAGTTGCTGCACGACGATGCAAGCAGGACCGCAAGCAGAACGCTTCAGTGAAAGATTCCAGATCGCATTGGAACTCTCCAATCGGTTTTCCATCGCTGCGAACCATGAATGAATCGAGCGTCGAGTTCACATCAAACGCCGAGGTTGTCTCGATCATGTAGCTGATGTACTCGCTGATGAATCGAACTGACCCGTCGCCCAACACGTACTGGACGCCGCCGCGATGATTGCTGTTTAAGCCGATTGAGCACTCGTTATTGTCAGGATCTGGAACTGAGGCCATGAGCAGATTGATCGACGTCGAGTTGGGACCGCTGCCGACCATCCCCCCAGACGGAGGCCGTGTAGTCCTCTTGTCGGGAGCTTGTCATGTTTCCCAAGGTAACCACGCCCATCCACTGCGCCCCACCACAATTGACGTCGACCCTGTGCCGCTGGGAGAACTTGCTGGATGCCCTCTCATCGACGACCAGTGTGTTGCTGAGCCCATTCGTATACCCGCTGAACTTCACGCCCGTATCGAGCACCGCAGTGCCACCCATGTCGGCGTTCCCGCCAGATGCTCCGATGACCCAGGCAACAGCCTGACTGCCGACGATTGTTCGAAAGGCCGCCCGCTCCGGCCCACGCACCATCACATAGTTCGAGTGTCCCAACCGCTTGACCGGTTCACCCGTGTCTGACGGACAGGCGTAGGAAGCAGTTCTGGTGAGCGCACCAGGATCCTTGTTCGTCCAAGTGGTATTCATTGACTTGGTCGTGTTGGCCTGCAGCGTGTCGCACAGCGGACCCTGCTCCATGTATGGCAGGATAAAGGCGCCCCAGCCGAAACGACCCCAACTATTCGCACCTGAACCAACCTCCAGGTAGGCCGGAGGAACTTGGCGGTTCGTATCGTGGTCGTTGTGTATCGCGATGCCGATCTGCTCCAAGATATTCTTGCAACTGGTTCGGCGGGCCGCCTCACGTGCTTGCCGTACGGCCGGCGGCAGCAGAGCCACCAGAATGGCAACAATGGCGATCACCACGAGTAGCTCGATCAGTGCAAGACCTAAACGACGCTGCGACATGAGCGAACGCCTCGGACGAGTGCAAAGGAAGGTGCGCAAGGGAAGTGTGTGACAGTAATTCACCGATTTTCCTGATTCTCTCACAAATTTACCAAAACGACTCACGATGCGTTGCTTCACTCCGACGCGAGCGGCTCCATGGCTCCGAAGGACCGTTCAGCATCCAGCTTTGAAGACGCTCGGAGGGTCCGTGATGCACACGCACGTACACGTCTCTGGTCTAGTCAATTGCCGGCCATCATTTTTCCGGAAAACGCTGAGAGATTTTGCCACGCCGTGACAAGTATTGTCGTGTGATGGCTGAAATGGCACGCAAGCGCGAACACATCATTCGCTGCCCGGCCTGAGATGATTGCCCTGTGACCGACTCGGACCGTACGACGCGCGATCCGACTGACGCGGAGGTCTTCGAGCGCGTGCTGGCGAACCTAACGCCGATCGGAATCTGGTTCGCCGTTACGAGTTGTCCGTCCGCAGCTTTCTCGCCAGTCAGCTGTACAGGATGGACGATGTGGACGACCTGGCACAGGAAGCCGTTGTAGTGGCCGATAGGAGCTTACAGAAGTGCGATCCAACTCGGGACTTCGGGCACTGGCTACGCGGCGTGGCCAGGCATCTTCTGCATCAGCACTTCCGCACCACCGCCCGCGGAGACGACGCGATGAACCAGTTCCGCTTGACGGTTTCGCGATTGCTGGACGACGGGCTCGAAGGCTTTTTCCAGCACCAGTCGGCGGCCCACGTGGAATCGCAGCTGCGGTGCGTCGAGAAGCTGCCGGAACGAATGACCGCTGTGATTCGGCTGGGCCTGAAAGGTCTGCGCTCCAACCTGATTGCCGAGCAGCTTTCAACGACGGTCTCCGGTGTTTGCGACCTGCCGTATCGGGCGAAGCAGCTGCGTCGGCCCCTTTTCACGAGCACCATCCGCTGGTGCCAGGCTGATATGACCTGAACGTAGGGATGGTCCAGCTGGATTTCGCCAGCGGTGTGCAAAATGATCGTGCGCGGAACGGTCTTCTGGTTTACCACCAACGCGGCGAATCACGATGAGGTCCACGTGACAAAAGGCAACGTTGATGTTCGTACCGTCGAGCAGGACGGCGTCACGGATGTGCCGGAGTCCGACGCGGTCTGCCGCCCAGGCCGCAGTTTGATTTCGATTCCCTCTCGCCTCGCCGTCTTTCCGCAGGCAGACGATCTGGTGCAGTTGCACTCATCGAAGGATGGGATCGCCTTTGAAAGCTGAAGCGAACATTCCACACTCGTTGCCGACGACCCGGACACGGTGGTGTACTACACGTTCCACGACGCAGTAGCCGGCGTTTCCGAGACAACGAACATGGCCCAATGCGACAAACGTGCCACGAACGGCGCAATTATGGGAGGTGTGCCAGTAATCGGCTGTTGGCCGGGGAAGCAGGCCCTGAGACTTGGCCGCGATCAGGACTGCCTGATGGGACCACACGGCCCCCTGACGGCGGTAGATTTTATCCTGGTGACAGCCTTGGTGTATGCCGGCACGGCGCTGACGATGTCCGAGCCCTACCACCGCTGGTCGAACACGCATTCGCGGGACGATTTCGAATCGCTACTGGCTGAACACAATCTGGCCGCGCACGGCAACAAGGATGTTAAGCCGGGTTGAAAATGGCGGCGCCTTCCCGGCGTAAAACGGCTGCGCGGGTTCTACGGGAATTGAAGGGATGGGCTCCGGGTGGGCTTTGGAATGACATCGGTTAGGTCTGGGATCAAGCTTGAGCTGGACGCTGGCAGAGCTGTTCCCGATGCAGGGCGTGCCACAGGTCATTCGAAGCGAAAACCGTCCGCAGTTTCTGGCCCAAGCGGTTCAGGGCTGGTTGGAGCAGCTGCAGATCAACACGCGGAACGTGGCTCCGGGAAGTCCAACGGAGAACGGATACGCGGAAAGGTTCCACTCGAAGCGTCGGGACAAGTTCTTGGGACAGTGGTAGTCGTTGCACACGTTTGCGCGAATCTCTCTGGGCAACGCACATCCAGTGGTGGTGTGCATGAGGCACGAACCTTCCACGCTTTCATCGGGAAGACGATCGAGATACTGGCGTTCCATACTTTCCGGC
>JBGSIP010000612.1:0-4225 GCA_041742495.1 Planctomycetaceae bacterium | reverse complement strand
CCCCCCCCGAGACTCGGTTCCTCGAACGTCCCTCCTCGACATCCCTCCCCGATTGACTTGCTGCCGCAATTGCGAAGTTGATGTGCGGCGGCAGCACTGATGCTCACAGTTCGGCCCGGTCGAGTTCCGTCGTCGTACGATCGGCGGGGTTCCGCCTGTGTTGCCAAGAGTCCCACCTGCCCGCTCGTTCCGTCCTGCCCGGGAGTGAATCCATGGCCCAACCAGCTACTCCGTCGTCCAGTTGCCATCCGGCTCACTTTCGGCGTCTCTCCCGGCGGGGGTTTTTGTCCGTCGGAGCGGTGGCCGGTGCCGGCCTGACATTGCCGCAACTGCTGCAGGTCGAACAAGCGCGGGCAGAGCAAAAGAACTATGCCAGCGTGCCGGGTAAGGCCAAGTCGATCATTCACATTTATCTCCCCGGGGGGATGGCCCATCAGGAGACGTTCGACCCCAAGCCCTACGCTCCGATTGAATATCGCGGTGAGACCAAGCACATCTCGACCGCCATTCCCGGCGTGAGCTTTGGCAGCCAGTTGGCGAAAACAGCGAACATCGCCGATCGGCTCACCATCATTCGGTCGGTCACACACGGCGAAGCCGCCCATGAGCGCCGCACGCACAACATGTTCACGGGATACCGTCCCAGCCCCGCGCTCAAGTATCCGAGCATCGGAGCGGTGATCAGCCACGAATTCGGCGCGCGAAACAACCTCCCCCCGTATGTCTGCATTCCCCGCGTCCCCAACGAATTCGCGGGCAGCGGCTACTTGAGTTCGTCGTACGCTCCGTTTTCCATCGGCAGCGATCCCGCCTCGGGTAATTTCCGGGTGCAGGATCTGGATCTGTATAGCGGCATTGACGAATCTCGTTTTGCGACTCGCCGCACGGCACTGGAGACCGTCAATGCTCACTTCGCCGCCAAGGAAAAATCCGATCATTTGACGGCGATGGACTCGTTCTACGAGCGGGCCTATGCCCTCATCAGTTCGCCCGATGCCCGGGCTGCTTTCGATTTGAAAGCCGAGCCGGATGCCACCAAAGAGGCTTACGGTCGCAACGAGGCCGGGGCCCGCATGCTCTTGGCGCGGCGCCTGGTGGAAGCCGGAGTTCGGCTGGTCAACCTGACCTACGGCGGCTGGGACATGCATCAGAGCATCGTCCCCTCGATGGCCCGACAGATGCCTCCGTTTGATCAAGCTTTTGCCGCGCTAATCACCGATCTCGAAACGCGCGGCCTGCTGGATGAGACCCTCGTCATGGTCTCCTCTGAGTTCGGTCGGACTCCCAAAATCAATAAGGATGCCGGCCGCGATCACTGGCCAAAGGTCTTTTCGGTCGCCTTGGCAGGGGGCGGAATCAAGCGCGGGTTTGTGTACGGCGAATCGGACGCCACAGCGACCGGGCCCGACGTCAATCCTGTGGGCCCTGCAGACCTGTTCACCACGGTCTACAACTGCCTGGGCATTGTGGCAGACAAGGAACTGATGGCCCCTGGTGATCGTCCGATCGAAATCGTGGATGGCGGTCAGGTGCTGACGGACCTGCTGGCCTGATTGGGTGGGCCTCACACGTGCTTGGCAGCGACAGGTTCTCTGGCTCATGGCCAGTCGCCTGACCTCGCGCCGGGAGAAACTCCCACGCGCGGTAAATCGGTCGACGGGAGACCGCTTCGAAGCCACGGCTGGCTGCCGCCTGGACGCAAACGGGCTCGTGCAGGAGTAGATTCCCGGGGGGAACAAACAGCGCTGCAGGGAGTAGTCCTTGCGCCGTTGCTCGTTGGACAGGGTAGGGGGATGGCATGATGGCAGACTGCAACGACGGCTTTGGGGCTTCGGACGTCTCCATTCCGCGACGTGCATCCTGGGGCGGGATTGGCTGGTTGTGGGTGGTCACTCTGTTGACGTGCGGGCCGATCGCCGCACATGCGGAGTCTCCCACCTGGACCGCCGTGCGGCCGTACGGAGCCACTCCCGGGTCGACCACCGTGCTGCGACTGTTCGGCACCAATCTGGAGGACGCGGTGGAGGTGGTGAGCTATGACGCCGGCCTGACGTTCACAGACCTTAAGCCTGTCGGTGACAAGCCCGGGAAAGAACTGGAAGTGACGGTCCAGGCCGATGCCGCGGCTCCATTAGGCCGCTATCGGCTGCGTCTGCGGACCCGTTCTGGAGTGACCGATCTGCAGAACTTCTTCCTCGGCACGTTGCCCATCATTGACGAAGTCGAACCCAATACCGATCCAGCCCGTGCCCAGCGAATTTCTCTCGGCACCACCGTGCATGGCCGTGTGGACTCGGAAGATCTTGATCGTTTCGTCGTCACAGCACAGGCTGGGCAGCGGTTGTCGGTGGAGGTCGAAGGCCTGCGATTGGGGCAGGCGTTCGGCGGGGCGAATTTCTTCGATCCCTTCCTGTCGCTGACGGATGCCAGCGGACGAGAACTGGCTCGCTGTGACGACCTGGCGTTCTCGCAACAGGACCCGGTTATCTCGCTGCTGGCACCGGAAACAGGGGACTACCACATCCTCCTGCGGGACAGCAGCTTTGGTGGCCACGGGGCAGCGCTATACCGGTTGCATGTGGGAGAATTTCCGCGGCCGCTGACCTGCACGCCGCTGGGCGGAGCCCCGGGAAGTCACGTCAACGTGATCTTCACCGGCGATCCCCGGGGACCCTTCATTCAAACCGTCGCCGTGCCCGCTGACGCAGGGGAACCGGTGACCTTGGTGTACCCGCGCGACCATGGCGGAGTTGCGGCGACACCCGTGCCATTTCGCGTGAGCAGTCTGCCAACCCGCTACGAACTGGAACCGAATACGGCACGTGAGCAGGCGTCGCTGCTTGAGTATCCCGGGGCCGTCGAAGGACGTCTGGATGAACCGGGAGACGTGGACTGGTATCGCGTTTCGCTGGCGAAGGGCCAGCCAATGGTGTTTGAACTGTACGGTCGCAGATTGCGTTCTCCCATCGACTCCGTCTTGAACATTCACGATGCCACCGGTAAGCGGTTGAGCGGAGACGACGACGCTTCGGGCAAAGACAGCAAGCAAAAGTTCACAGCGCCCGAAGATGGCGAGTACTTCGTCTCGGTTCGCGATCACCAAAACCGCGGTGGCATCGGGTTTACCTATCGCCTCGAAGCAACTCCCGTGGGTCCGGAGGTCTTTTTCGACACGCCGGAAATCGCCACATATATCCAGCCGCATGTCGTCATTCCGCAGGGGGGGCGGTTCCTGCTGGAGATCCGTGCAGACCGGCGCGAGTTCAATCGACCCATCGAATTCCTTGCTGAGCAGTTGCCTGCTGGCGTGGTGATGGACATGGGGCAGGCGTGGGCGAGTGACGGTGTGATTCCGGTGCTGTTCCATGCCGCTCCCGATGCTCCCCTCGGCGCGGGGCTAGCGCGGGTGATCGGTCGCGCTGTGCAGGATGGGCAATTGATTGCCCAGGCGGATCTGCACCAAAAGCATCTGCGGGTGCGCGGGCGCAACCGGGGAGACTATGTCTGGGTGGAGGATGTGAACCGCCTGCTGGTGACCGTGACGCAGCGTGCACCGTTTGACATCACTGTGGTGCAGCCCAAGGTCCCCATCGTGCAGGGGGGATCGATGGAATTGAAGGTGGTGGCGACCCGCGCGGAAGGATTTGCCGGGGAGATCAGCGTGCTGTTGCGGCAGGATGCTCCCGGCGTCAGCAGTCTCAAGACAGTTAAGATACCGCCCGATCAGACCGAAGCCGTCATTCTGCTCACGGCCGCAGGTAACGCGGCCGTGCGGCCGAGTGAATTGAGTGTGCTCGCGAAAGCGTCGGTGGGTACTGGCGAAGTGCAAGTCTTTTCGCCGTGGTTCACTTTGAATGTGGTCAAGCCATACGTCACGCCAGAGTTCCAGGCGGCGACTGTGGAACAGGCCGCCGAAACTTCGCTGGCGATCAACCTGACGCATGACACACCTTTGCCGGGTCCGGCGCGTGCGGAGTTGATCGGCCTGCCGAACCAGGTCACGGCGGAACCGCTGGAACTGCAACCCGGACAGGAACAACTGGTCTTTGTCGTCAAAACGACGGCTGAATCTCCGGTGGGCAACTACAAAAATCTGTTCTGCCGTCTGACAGTCATGCAGGATGGGGAACCGATCGTGCATCAGCTGCGCGAAGGCCGGTTGCGGATTGATAAACCTTTGCCAGCAGCACCCACGCAGCCCGTGGTGGCTGCCGTGCCATCAACT
>JBGSIP010000611.1:0-5649 GCA_041742495.1 Planctomycetaceae bacterium | reverse complement strand
GGGAGAGGATCAGCAAGGCATAAGGGCCAATGTGGACCGTCCCATCCGACAATTGATCGTGGTTCGGGACGGGCTCGGTGTCGACAGCTTCGGCGGGAATGTGTGGTGCCACGGACGTATTCTGAAAGGCCGGACTGTAGCCCACAAAATCGCCATTAAATCGCAACCGCCAGCGGCCAGCCGATGGAAAGCGAAGTTTGCACTCGCGGACGTTTTGCGAGAAATTGCAGACCACAACGCAATCGTCGCCGGGGCCGCCGTTAAGGGACCGGCGAAACGCCAGCAGGCGGGCTTCATGGTCGACCATCAGGAATTCAAGTTGCGAGCCAGTCAGCCCCGCTGACACACCCTCGCGATTCAGCCGCAGCGCGATGAGATCGCGGTACAACTTGACGATGCCGCGATAGTCGTTGGATTGATCCCAATCAAGTGGCACATCGTCCCGAAACCAGCCCCCCTGCAAAAATTCCTGGCCCTGAAACAGCATGGGAATTCCGGGGCTCGTCATCACAAGACCCGCCGCGAGGACCGATCGCTTCTGGCCGTACCAGTTGCTGGGGTCATCGCTGATTTCCGCCGGGACACGGGCCTTGCCGTTGGCCACTTCGTCATGTGACTCACTATAGATGACGCGTTGAAACCGATCGCCATTGTAGCTGGCTTCTATCGCCGCGCAGACGGCGTTCAGCGAACGATGTTCATCGAGCGGCGTGATGACGGCTTCGCGAATGGGATGGACGAACTGTGCGTCCCACTGTGACCGAAAGGCGGCCCCACCGGCCCCGCCATCTTTGGTGATCCAGGGGTTGTTTTGCAGATCCTCGGCGATTGTCAGCTTGCGTGGACAACGGTCGTGAATGAGTTCGTTCACTTCGCGCGTCAACGACCAGCCATCTGGAATGTCTCCGTCTCCGTCGATCGTCCGCATGTACAGCGTCATGTCGTACCGCAGTCCGTCCATGTGAAACACGTCGATCCACATGAGTGCGTTGTCGGTGATGAACTGTCGCACTTCCGGACGGCCAAAATCGGGGCGCGTATCACCCCACGGGGTGGATGAGCGATCATCGTTGTAAAAATAGATGCCCCCTTTGCCGTTTTCGCTCCAGCCATCAAATTGCCACAGGTTGAGATCGCTGGGGCCAAAATGGTTGTACACGACATCCAGCAGGACACCGATACCGCGCAGGTGCGCTTCCTTGACGAACTTCTTCAGTCCGTTGCGGCCGCCGTAGGAACTTTCCACGGCAAACAGATGCGCGGGGTTATACCCCCAAGAGAAGTCCCCTGCAAACTCCGCCAGCGGCATGATTTCGATGCAATTGACTCCCAGCTTCATCAGGTGATCCAGGCGATGAATGGCCTCCTCAAAAGTTGCGGGCCGAGGTTCCTTGGGATCGTGAAAGGAGCCAATGTGCAATTCGTAGATGACCAGTTCGTTCATCGGGGGAAGGGTGAATGTGTCGCCGCTCCAGTCGAAGTCATCGCGGGTGATGATGCCGTTGCCGATGGAGTTGGTCACTTCCCGTGCACGGGGATCAACCCGCGTGAATTTGCGGCCGTCATGTTCCATCGCAAAGCGGTATTGCTGTCCCAGTTTGGCTGCCGAGACAAAACCAGACCAATTGCCTTGGCCGTCCCGCTCCAGCGGATGCTGGTCATCTTGCCAGTCGTTGAAATCGCCCACCACACTGACCGCGTCAGCATGCGGGGCCCAGACCTTGAAGGCCACGCCTTCGTCGGTGACGGTAGTACCCAGTGGACAATCTGATAACTGATCGATGGTGCTCATAGGACTCTTCTGTCGCAGTGGACGGAACGATTCGGAAAGTTCCCAGACGAGCGTGGGGGTCTGCTCGGAACTCAGCAGCCTGCAATGTTTTTACCGGGCAACAACGAACAGCCGACGAGAACAATCCTCGATCGGATAGGCCCCGTCGGCTGACTGTCGCGAGCGTTACCAGGGCTTAAGCTTCCAGCCGAGGAGAAAGCCCACCCCGAAACACCACAGGGCCGCGGTTTCCGGGTGAACCTTGGCGTAGTTACGGGCACAGGTCATCAAGTCATCGCAGGACTGCAAGGTCTCCTCACCCTTCACCTGCCCGCGCGATTGGGTGTGCATGGACGACCGCGGAGTCGTGCCCGTGGTACCGGGGGACGATGTCGACATAGTGGATGACTCCTGTTAAAGAGGGTGCAGCGTGATGTTTCGGCCCCCGCCTGGGCCCCTCAGCGGGTGCTTCCAGTTGCTGGCCACGAGAGTCTGAGTCGCGCAAGGGAGGACCCGATGCGCGACACAGTGATTTCGCCACAGTAAGTCACAAGTACCAACTCGATGGTCTCAGCGCGATACCGATTGTCGCGCGGAATATTTGATCGCCTGGCGAATCCAGGACAAACTTGATCGTGCCTCCTTGGCGGATCGCGAGAAAATCAAGAGGGCGGTCCGCACGCCGCGGATGCCCCCCCACACCGCTAACCCGCCGATCAATGTGCCAGCGGCACCAATGAGCGCCATGCTCTGCATGGTCGACAGGTCTGTTTCTGCTGCCAACCACATGGCGACGCCGAGCAACATTAGCGGCATGGCCGCGACGCACAGCGCACCGCCGGTCAGCAGCACGGCAAGGGGTAACATGGCTCTGCGGGTCGCCGCGCGAGCGTCAATGACCAGTAGCTTGACTTGCAACTCGCTGAGCGAAAGCAGGTCTTCCGCCAGTTCGCCGATGTGTTCGCCCACTGACGTCGGCGCAGCTGAAACGTCTGAGGGACGAGCGCGGCCGTTGTTTATCGTCGTTTCCACCACCATCCGAGTGTTGCTCCACAGAAGGCTGCCGCTTGCACGCGGAACAGCGGTGATTGGAAATAGTTCTGCAGTTTTTCCGACAGCGAAGCGCTCGACCAGCCATCGCGCAGCGCGTGGTGATGATCAGCACCGCCAGCGGGGGGCAAATCTGACGTTCGCGGCAGCACCGCAGGTGAGGTAGTCGACAGAACCGAACTCATCGTGAAAGTCCTCCCCGGCGTGGTGACGGATTGTTGCGGGGGGCCGTCGTTCGCCCGGGCGAACTCCCATTGGGGGTCACCCGTTGTCCCGCAGAAGCCCCGGCAGACGACTGCCCTCCTCCGGAATCAAACCGGTCGAGTAACAGCCCGACCATCCGCTGCGAGGCGTAACTGGTCAGTGTGCGAATTCCAATCTGCAGCAACATGCCAGACATGACCCCGACCAAGCCGGGTGCAACTTGGTTGTTAACAGGTGAACGTGGCGATTGGGGAACAGGAGTCCTTGGGCGCCGGACGGGTACCAGCCAGTAACCGACGATTCCCGCGACGACCATGGCTGCAATCGGATATGCCCGCAGATACGTTCGCCAATCCATCGCCTGGCGGGCACTGCGCACGACGTTGCCGACCTCGCTGTTGAGATCACGACGGACGCGATTCATTTCGGCCAGAATCTGGTCCGCATCGGCCTGATAGCGATCGCGATGCCCCACCGTGTGACTCCGGACTAAAGTGTTGGCAATGAAACGTTCGCGGCTGTGCTCACGACTGACAGCGCCGCCATAGCTTGACCCCGAATTTGCGGTTGGCTTGACGGCGGTTGCTGGGTGGGAGGGCTAAACAACGTTGTCCAGTCGCCCAGCAAGGCACGACACCGAATGGTAGGGGGTGGCCGGCGGACGTTGACGACTCACAACCCCTGACCCGTTCGACAGCCAACCGCGCGGCCAAATCGATGACCCACGCGGTCTGGACGGCTGCTAACGCGACGGGCGCATCAGCAGAGTGACAATGGCCCCGGTGATGATGCCGATGCCAAAGACCGCGGCGACGGCGTTCATGGGGTTTTCGCGCACCATGTCTTCTCCGCGCGAGTAGCCCTGGCGGAGGTTCTCCTCGGCCGATTGATACGAATCGGACAGGGCTTCGGAAGCGCGCTGCGTGTAATCGCGGGCGGTGTCCTTAATGCGGTTGACCATGCCTTCGCCTTCATTCATGAATTGATCGATGAATTCCTCGACTTCGCGGCGAGCGGCTCCGGTTTTCTGCTGAATGACGCCGACGATTTGTTCGCTGTTGCCACGCATTTGCGTGAACTCGTTGTCGGTCAATTGTCCCCAACGTTCCTTCAGGCGACCTTTGAACTCGGTCCAGCGGCCTTGCAACTCTTCACGAGTGACTGCCATAACGACGTCCTTTTCAAGAAAGTGGGATGGTCCCAGTGGTGGGCCCATCAACAGGCCCGTAACGGCAGTCAGGAGAGCAAAGACTGTGCCGGGATGCGGACGTTGGTTTGCGATTGCGCGTCTAACCTGTTGCCAGCACGGTGATTGCAGTGCGAGAACCACGCCTGCGGGCGGGTCAACTCTCGAATCGGTACCGCTGCCAGACTTCGTGCTGATGGTCGAAAAGCATTCCCGATGTCGCGTCAGCCTCCATAAGACGGGAGGCGAGGAGCGAAGAGCAGGTGGGAAGGGGCGACCATCGAAAGCTCGCGAATCTCACTTCCATGGACGGGACTTGGCGCGGGGCAGGGGAGTCCCCGAACGAATTGACGTCTGGGCACGACAATTTTAGCATCAGAGATCGTAAATGTGTGGCCCTCTTGGCGGGGCCGCCATGCTGTCGGTCCTTGAAGTGCACATGACTGGAAAGCGGCGCATGACCAGCGTCTGGGGATTCCGCGGGGCGATCTGTGGAGCGTGGCTGGCCTTCGCGATGGCGGGCTCGGCGGCTTCCGCTGAACCGGTGCGGATGTTGTTTCTGACGCAGAGTCGCGGGTTTGTGCATGCGTCCGTCAAGCGGGACACCGGGGCACTTTCACCGGCCGAGATTGCTGTGACGGAGTTGGCGACGGAGCACCCGGAACTGTTTACGGTCACGTGCAGTCAAGACGCAGAGCGTGACTTCACGCGTGAGACTCTGTCCGAGTATGACGTGGTCATGCTGTACACCTCGGGGGTGCTGCCCATTGCTGCCGCTGACCGGGACTATTTCTCCCAAGTGTGGCTGAAGCAGGCTGGCCACGGGCTAGTCGGCGTGCATTCCGCCCTCGACACCTATCGTTCGAAGGGGGTCGACGATCCGGAGAATGAGGCCTTCCGCTGGTATTGGGAAATCATTGGCGGTTCGTTCAATGGGCATCCGTGGACGCAGAATTCGACCGTCACCATCTCCGTTCACGAGCCAGACCACCCGGTCATGGAGCCGTTTGGCAGTGAGTTGGTCATCCAGGACGAAATCTACCAGTATTTCAACTGGCACCCGGAACAAGTGCGGGTGCTGATGAGTCTGGACATGACCCGCTGCGACCCGCGGCGGGGCTATCATGTCCCGGTGGCGTGGGTGAGAAACTGGGGTGATGGCAGGATCTACGTCAACAATCTCGGCCATCGCCCCGAAACGTGGACCAATCCGCAATTCCTTGCCTCGCTCCGTCAGGGGATTCGCTGGGTCAGCGGAGAAATCGCAGGAGCCGCAGAGCCGAACCCGACGGTGTCCTCCGAGGAGTCCCGCAAAGCGCGGGCGGCCGCTCCCCCGACCAAACCGAGCCCAAGCCCTAGCCACGGCGAGGGTTGACGACGGGAACTCCCGCGGCGACGGCCGGTCGTCACCATGCGCTTGGGGTGGCACGGCCGTCGC
>JBGSIP010000610.1:0-2773 GCA_041742495.1 Planctomycetaceae bacterium | reverse complement strand
AACGTGCAGGCGCACGAGCAGCTGGTCCGGCTGCTGGGACTGGAAAACGCCACGCGCCTGCGGCTGCCCGAGCACCTGCCTGCCTTGCCCGACACGCTTGCCGAACTGCCCGACATCGAACAGCAGGCACTAGACCAGCGGCTGGACTTGCAGATGCAGCGCCTCGCCGCTGCGGCATTGGCCGACAACCTGGGCCTCACGCGTCAAACCCGCGTGATCAACGTGCTCGAGTTGGGTCTGATCCAGTCCGACTCCAACCTCGAACCCACGCAGCGCGGGTTCGAACTGCGTTTCGAACTGCCGCTATTCGACTGGGGGCAGGCGCGGGTAGCCCGTGCCGAAGCCATTTATATGCAGACGCTGCAACGCACCGCCGCGCTCGCCATCGATGCCCGCTCCGAGGTCCGCATGTCCTATGCCGCCTACCGCAACCAGTACGCCATCGCCCGGCATTACCGGGACGAGATCGTGCCGCTGCAGAAGCGCATTTCGGATGAAAACCTGCTGCGCTACAACGGCATGCTGATTGGCGTTTTCGAGTTGCTGGCCGATGCCCGCGCGCAAATCGCCAACGTCAACGCCGCCATCCTTGCCCAGCGCGATTTCTGGATGGCGCAAAGCGACATGCAGATGGCCCTGCTCGGCTCCCCCAGTCAATCCAGCCTGCCCCCCGCGATTGTCTCTGCCCCCGCCGCCGCGGGCAGCCACTGAAAGGATGTCCATGAACTCACGTCGTGATTTCTTCAAACTCGGCGGCGCCCTCGCGGCCGCCAGCGTCAGCCCGGCTGCCCTCGCGGCCCTGCCCGAAATCGTCAGCATCGACACGCCTGACACCCAGCCCCCGCTGACACCCCCCAACGGGCGCCTTTACAACCCGGTGGTGACCCTGAATGGCTGGACCCTGCCCTGGCGCATGCGGGATGGGGTCAAGGAATTCCATCTGGTGGCCGAGCCGGTGCTACGCGAAATCGCGCCCGGGATGAAAGCCCGTCTGTGGGGATACAACGGCCAGAGCCCCGGCCCCACCATCGAAGTGGTCGAAGGCGATCGCGTGCGCATCTACGTCACCAACCGCCTGCCCGAGCACACCACCATCCACTGGCACGGCCAGCGGCTGCCCAACGGCATGGACGGCGTGGGCGGCCTCACGCAGCCGCAAATCCAGCCGGGCAAGACCTTCGTCTACGAATTCACCGCACGCCGCCCGGGTACGTTCATGTATCACCCGCACGCCGATGAGATGACCCAGATGGCCATGGGCATGATGGGATTCTGGGTCACGCACCCCAAGGCCAGGCACCCGCATATCGCACGCGTCGACCGCGATTTCTGCTTCCTGCTCAATGCCTACGATATCGAGCCCGGCAGCGCCACGCCCAGCATCATGACGATGCTCGATTTCAACCTGTGGACCTGGAACAGCCGCGCCTTTCCCGGCATCGACAGCCTCAACGTGCGCCTGAACGACCGGGTACGCATCCGCATCGGCAACCTCACCATGACCAACCACCCGATCCACCTGCATGGCCACGAGTTCGAAGTCACCGGCACTGACGGTGGGCCCATTCCGCAATCCGCGCGTTGGCCCGAGGTCACCACCGATGTCGCGGTGGGCCAGATGCGGCAGATCGAGTTCGTCGCCGACGCCGAAGGCGACTGGGCCTTCCACTGCCACAAGAGCCACCACACCATGAACGCCATGGGACATGACGTGCCCACCAGCATCGGTGTCGATCACAGCGACCTCGCCGGCAAAATCAGCGCGCTCATACCCGGCTACATGGTGATGGGCGACACCGGCATGGGCGGCATGGCCGACATGGTGATGCCGCTGCCTGACAATACCCTGCCGATGATGACGGGACAGGGCGTGTATGGCCCGATCGAAATGGGCGGCATGTTCAGCCTGCTGAAAGTTCGGCGCTGGCAGGAACCTGACGACTATGCCGATCCCGGCTGGTACAAGCAGCCGGCCGGCACGCAGGCGCACGAGGTGTCAGCCCCTCCGCCCGAAGCCACCCGCGCACCGCAGACCGCCTCGCCGCAAGGCAAGGCCGGGGATGTGGAGGTCAACGTGCGCAAGCCGCTGAATCATTCGGGACACTGATTGCGCAGGCACCGCTGCGCTGTGACTTCAAGCGCTTTTCCGGCATAAAAAAAGGCAACCCAGGGTTGCCTTTTTTCTGACCGCCGGAGTCGCCAATCAAGTCAGCTTGCGCAGTTTCTTGATCGCCGCCAGCTGGGCCACGGCTTGTGCCAGTTCGACCTGCGCTTGCGCATAGTCGATCTGGGCTGCCTTGTCCTTCATTGCATCTTCCGCAGCGCGCATTGCTTCGAGCGCCTTGGCTTCGTCCAGGTCGGCGCCGCGAATCGCGGAGTCGGACAGGATCGTGACAACATTGGGCTGCACTTCAAGAATGCCGCCCGACACATAGATCAGCTCTTCTTCAGCCTGGTTGGGCACTTTGATGCGCACCGAGCCGGGTTTGAGCGTGGTCAACAAGGGCGTGTGGCGCGGATAGATGCCGAGCTCGCCGCGCTGGCCGGGAGCGATCACCACTTCGGCGCTGCCGGAGTAGAGTGTCTTTTCTGCGCTAACGATGTCGACGTGTATAGTCATGGCCATGTTGTGTACCTTCGGGTGCGGTGAGCGGCAAACGGTGCGCCAATCAGGCTCACCGTTTGCCTTTAACCGCTAAGACGTTACTGAATCGTTTTCGCTTTTTCGACAGCTTCTTCGATACCGCCGACCATGTAGAAAGCCTGTTCGGGC
>JBGSIP010000609.1:0-2969 GCA_041742495.1 Planctomycetaceae bacterium | reverse complement strand
GAACGAGAAGGTGAATACGTCAGTGATCGTGGTGAAGAAGGGGAGCACGCTCAGTCGCACATAGCGTCGATCAGCCGAGACAATGCCTCGCACGGTCAGGGTCACACCGTCGGGGACAACCTGAATGATTGGCTGGAAGCCGACAGAGAACAAACCAACCTGCGGTACCAGACTGACGACGAATGGCCGCTGCACGTTGTCGGACAGCGTGGCTGTCTGACCATTGAACAGAGTCAGTTTGGGAGCAAACATGAAGTTCGAACGTTGATCGGACTGAGCGGCCTGAATGAAGAAGAAGGCTTCGATGTCGCTCAGCACGGCAAAACCAACCTGCAGACCGACGGCCGGATCAAAGTTACCGAAGTCCGGCACGCCGACCGCGAACGAACCTTGGCGGAAGGGAATGTCGAGGTCGGGATTGAAACGATCCGAATCGAGCATCCCGACGATGGTTCCGTTGCTGGGATACTTGTCGCGATTGACGAGGTTGACGGCAGGCGGCGTCTGGAAGAGTGACGTGCCTCCCTGTTGTGCCTGCTGACCTTGCTGCTGTCCGGCCTGCTGTCCACCTTGCTGTCCACCCTGGCCAGCGGCACCGCCGCCGCCACCGGCGCTACCGGCGTTGCCGGTCAAACCTGCGGGGTCCGGTCGGCCGAAGGGAATCAGCGGGCTGCCGTCGGAGGCGACGTTGGAATTGCCCACGTTATCCTGCAGGTTGAAGTCAAAGTCCACACCGATTCGCTCAAAGAAGCGATCCGAAACGGTGATGAAGCGGACTTCGATGGTGACCTGCAGATCCTGCAGCCGGCGCAACTGCTTGAGCAGAGCGGCAATTTCATCGTGCACCCGCTGCGTCTGGCGAATGACCAGACTCAACGTGGCGGCGTTGGCTTCGACCACAGCTTCTCCACCGGCGGTATCCCACGACAGCGGAGCAATCGTGCGGGTGATCGTGTCGATCAGCGGCTGGAAGTCGTATTCGTTGGCCTTGGTGCGGCCTTCGTTGGACAGTCCGAGCAACGGATTTCGCGACGCCGACGCGAGGGTATTGTTCATGCCATCACCGATCTGCGGGAAGCCCTGACCACCACCCAGATTCGACGCGGGCGAAATCCCCGTGGGGCCGTTCATGCCCGAGAGGCTGCCGAACGGACTGTTGCCACCAGCAGTCACCATGCTCAAGGGGACCACCAGATCGCTGACCGGGTACGGCACGGCGATCAATTCACCCTGCTGACGGGACTTGCTGGCAATCTTGAGCACGTCGTACTGAATGGCATAGTCGAGACCCAGGGGTTCGAGCATCAGCGACAAGGCATTCTTCAGTTTGATGCTGTCGAGGGCGATCGTCACGGGGGTGTTGGACGAAATGCTCATTTCTGACAGGCTCAACTCGTCGGCGACGATGTTGATGTCGGCCACATCGCGGATGTATTGCACCACTTCGCTGAACGGACGGTTGTTGAAGTGCAGCGAGATCGGTTCGTTGAGGCTCTTCTCGATGCGCAGCTCGTCGTCGGTCCGCGTACGGCCATCTCCGCGAGCAAATTCGCTGCGGCGAGCCGTCAGATCCTTCCACTTCTTGGCATCGGGGAAGGCGATGTCGTCGCCGGCCACGGGATTGACGGCCGATTGTTCCACAGCGTCCAGCGACGTCCAGAAGCTCTGCTCTTTGCGATCGATGAGATCCTTGTTGGACGCATCGCGGCGGGCAAAACGGGCCTTCCAAGTCAGCAATTCGCTGACGGGATTGCTGGGATCGAGCTGTTCGGCCTGCTTGGCGAGCACTTCGGCCTCTGCGTAGCGGCGTTCGTCCATGAGTCGGTTGAACTCTTCGACGATGTCCGCGATTTCCTGTTCGACACGGATGCGTGTTTCGCGGTCCGCGGCGATGGCCGAGAGGGTTTCGTTGTTCTGGCGCTGCATCTCGATGATCGGCGCCCGGGTCTTCATGTAGCTGTCCAGCGACGTGCGGGAGCGGCCCACGAAGGCCAGCAGCGCTTCACGCTGCTTGGGGGTGACACTGGCGGCTTCGATCTTGGCTTTGGCTTCGTCCAAAGTGGCAACGGCCTGATCGGCGTTGTCGACCTTCAGACGCTCGGCTTTGAATACGGCGTTGTCGACTTCGCGACGCAAGCGGTCAAAGGAGACGGCTGCTTCTTCCGCTGCGCGGTCCATGGCGGTGGGGGCTGGCAGCGTGCTACCGGGGCCGACCTGCTCGCCACTGGCAAGCTGAATGTTGCCTGTTTCCTGCGGAGCGAGGTCACGCAGGAAATCCTGCAGTTGCTGACGCTGGTAGGCAGACAACTCTGTCGACGAGTTGTAAGCCGCCAGAAAGTGACTGTAGGCCATCGCTTCGTCTTGGCCACGCAAGGCGACCAGTCCTGCATTGTAAGCGGCGACACCCGTGAGCGTGGAGACAGGAATCACGCGCGCTTGAGCGGTGACCACCGGCTGCGACATGGGGGTCGGTTCCGCCTGGGCCAAGGGGCGTCCGAGCGGCTGCAGATCGTTCAGTTCGGCCAGAATCAGATCTGGACGGTCCTCTTCGTTCCCAAAGTTCACGCCATAGCGGCTGGCCTGCATGGCCAGTTGACGGGCGGTTGCGAGATCGCCCTTCGACATGGCCGCGCGGGATTCCTGCACCAGCAATGACACACTCGCCTTCAAGGCGTCGGTTGACGCCGTGTTCGACTCTGGGGCGGCCGTGGTGACAGGAGTCACCGCGGGGACGCTGGTCGTCACGGGAGACAACGCCGGTGCGTTGCTCGCTGCAAACAATTGCGTGCCAGCGGCCAGATCAATGGCCTGCAGCACGTGATCGGGACGGGTCTGCACGGCGGACCAGTCGACGTTCATCTTCTGGGCATCCAAAGCCAACTGCCGGGCGAGATCGAACTCTCCCTTGGCGACGGCCTGCTGAGCCTGCACGATCAGTGACTGAGCCATCTGCGCTTCAGACAGTGCCG
>JBGSIP010000608.1:0-11426 GCA_041742495.1 Planctomycetaceae bacterium | reverse complement strand
CTGCCGACTCCACGTGGGCGCGCGGAACGCGACAATGGCTGAGACTGCGGGGAGCTGCCCTAGACGCGCGTGTCGATGGCAGTGCTGCTAGCCGCGCAGCGGGCTGGCCGACGCTGGTTCAGGCCGGCAGTTGGCAGTGGTGGCAGGGACTGTTGAATGCGGGTACTGTCATCAAGCCGTCGCAGCGACGGCGTGTGGTCCGCTGCGAACTGTCAGACGCGACAGTGTACGCGAAGGAGTGGCGGCTTTCCCTGCGGTGGCGCTGGCGGGCCGCCTGCGGCGTATGGACGCCGGCTCGGCGCGCCTGGGAACTGGGGCATGCCTTCCGTCGACGGGGCATCGAGACCCCGTTGCCGCTGGTGTATTTCGTCACTCGCGATGGCCGCTGCGAAGGGGCGGTGTTTGCAGCTGTCACCGAGTCTGTGAAGCTGTCGCAGTATCTCCTCGATCCCCCAGGCGCGCACGCCGGCCCCAGCCCTGCTGAATACGCAACAGCGCTGGGTCGTCTGATTCGGCGACTGCATGCGGCCGGCTACGATCATCGTGATTTGAAAACGAACAACGTCATGTTGCTGCAGACGCAGGGCATCGCCGGTGCATCGCTGCTCGATCTGGACGCAGTACGCGTCCTGGGAGCCTGGCTGCCGCGGTTTCGGCGGCGAGCGAATCTGGCGAGATTGCTCCGCGAATCGGCCGGCAGTCCGCTGTTAAAACGAACCGACTACCTGCGATTCCTGCGCGGCTACCTCGGCTCATCGACCACGGGACACGAATGGAAGCCGTGGTGGCGAACTCTCGCTGCCACCGTCGATTGGCGGCAGGCCGCGGCTCAGTTTGCAACTCCATCTGTTCCCGCGCGAACGCTCCCTGCCGCGCAGCCCATGATGGCTGCCGCCGGGCACTCCCAGCCAACGGGAGCGAAACGTGTCGCCTGATTGGCTCCCACCCCGCTCACCTCTCGTTTCGCTCCCTCGGACGCGGGCTTCGGCACTGCGGTCTGGATCGCGGAGCGGCGCGAGGTGGTTTGTGATGCGCTGCTGGGGGTTGCTCGTCGGGGGCGTGCTGCTTGGTAGCGCCAGTGGTTGCTCGTTGCACGACCAGTCTCGGGCTCAGTTGCCTGCGCGGCACCTGGTGGAATCGCAACAATTGAAGCTGCACAGCGATATGAAGATTCCCAAGGGGCACCCCGCCATTCGCGATCTGGAGGCGACGCGTGGACATGTGGTCTCGACGCTGGGTCTGCCCGATGATGCACGAGACGTGCACGTGTACGTCTTCAAGTCGATGGACACATACTCGCGCTATTTGAATCAGACCTACCCGGGATTGCCGTCGCGCCGCGCTTATTTTGTGGGGACGCCGCAGGAGCTGGCAGTTTTCACGCACTGGAACGAGCAGCTGCACGACGACCTGCGGCATGAATACACACATGGTCTGCTGCATGCTGGCTACAAGTATGTGCCACTGTGGCTCGACGAAGGTTTGGCGGAGTACTTTGAAGCCGCAGGAGCGACACCCGGCAAATTGAATCCAAACTTTGTGGCCAATCTGGATGAAGCCATGTCGCATGGCTGGCGGCCCAACTTGGCACGGCTGGAACAGCTTGAGCATGTCGACGAGATGCGACAGATCGACTACGAAGAGTCTTGGGCGTGGGTGCACTACCTGTTGCATCAATCTCCGCAGAGCCGGCAGATCCTGATGGGATACCTCGGTGAGCTGCGGTTCGGCCGAGCTTCAACCACGCTGGCCAGCCGTCTGGACGGACTGAACGCCGATCCCACCGTCGCGCTCACGGAGTACCTCAGCGATCTGCAGCACCAGCACCTGATGGTGGTCCGCGGTCAGAAGCACTGACGCGACGTCGATGCGGTTGATTCCGCCTGTGTCCTGATCTTAGCCGAATTCCGGCCGCTCACGTTACGGGGCGGGAGGGTCGAGAAAGCCATGCGTTGGCATCGAGATGATTCGTGAATTGCTCTGCCGCCGCATCCCACTGCAGCACCTGCGAGCCGTGTTCGGGAAAGCGGCGGATGGCTACGTTGGCCAGATGGCACAGCACGGCGCTCGCATTGCCGGTCGCCAGCGGAGCGGCCACCGTCTCGCGTCCCGCGATGGACTCCACAAAGTTGCGCAGGTGCCGCGCATGCGCGTCGGGCTGCCGCTTCTTGTCGATCTGTGGCAGCCCCTTGAGCAGTTCCGGGCGTGAAGCGGTCGTCCCTTTGTAGCCCGTCTGCAGCCAGCCATCGCTGCCCTCAAAACGGACCTGGACGTTTTCGTCACCGCTGACGCATTCCAGTTGCACGCCGTTGGCGTAGTTTGCGCGGAAGGAGGTCCGCGTGGCCGTGTTGAACAGGCTCCCCTCGGGCAGAAACTCTGCGTGGAGGCATTCGATCTCAGTCGGCCCCCCCTGATCGAGATTCATGCCCCAATGGGCCATGTCGTTGCAGTGGGCGCCAAAGTTCGTGATCTGACCGCCGGAGTAGTCATAGTTGAAGCGAAAGCGATACAGGCAGCGCTCCTGATGGAAGGGAACTTCTGGCGCGGGACCAAGCCAACGGGCGAAGTCAAAACCGTCCGGGACCGGCGACGGCTGCCAGCCGGGTCCAGGAGAGACCTTATTGTTGTAGCCGACCTTGGTGACAATGCGCTGCAGCTTGCCGACGGCACCGTGCTTGACTGCTTCGCAGACAAACTGGCTGACGGGGTTCGACCGCTCATGGCTGCCGGTTTGAAACACCACACCCGCTTCGCGCACGGCCGCCATCATTCGCGGGCCTTCGTCCACGGACAGAGTGAGGGGCTTTTCGCAATAGATGTGTTTGCCGGCCTGTGCGGCGGCGATGACCATCGGTGCGTGCCAGTGGTCGGGAACGACAATCACCACCGCCTCGACATCGTTCCGCGCCAGCACGTCGCGAAAGTCGAGATACGCCTCGCAACCCGACCAGGAGGCCAACCCTCGCACCTTGGCGACCGTCTCATGCACGAACTTCCGGGCAGGCTCGCGACCGTAGAAATGGGTGTCATCCTTGTACCCGAAGCTGCCTCGATTCACGTCGCACACCGCCACGACGTGACCCAGATCCTGATTCAGAAATCGAGTCAGCAGGTGCATGCCCTGATTGCCGGTGCCGATGAAGGCGACATTGGGCTTGGCCGAGGGGGCCTGCTGACCAAACAGGCGGGTCGTGGTCAGCAGCGGCCATGCCGCCAAACCCGTCGCGAGAAAACGACGACGAGATACTGGAGTGGAAATCGACATGGCGGTGCGTCCCCGGCCTACAGGCCAACCCCAACAGACAATTCTGAATGTGCAACAAATGGTCGTTTCAGCATCGCACAACGACGCAAAAAAGCCAGCAACTTGGCACGTTCACAGCCTACTCCAGGGCCATCGGGGGCATTCTGAAACGTGTCGCTGTCACTGGCACTGGCTGCCAGAGTCAACGGTCGAAGTCACCTCGCCGGTCAGTGCGTCATCTCAAGCGGCACTTCCGTCGGGAGGGGTTCGAAGCGGTCGGGCCGCAACACGTCAACCCATTCCGTACAGACCGTCATGCGGTGCGCCGGAAGGTATGTGCCGTGCAATGTCTGCAGGATCTTCTCCGCGATCTGTGGCGTGGCAATGACCTCCATCCGCACGACGTCTCGCAGGGCCTGCGGACCCACCTGCAAATCGGTCCGGCCACAACCGCGACACTCCATCAGCGTGAAACCAGTGGCTCCCGCATCGACACAGACGCCCGCAATATCTGGCTGCAGGTCGGCGTCCATGGTCACCGTAATACGACGAATCGGGGCCAGCCCTCGTTTTCGCGTGGCATTGGGTGCACTGGAAGCCGAGCGCAGCGTCTCCAGTCCGCGAATTTCGAACGTGAGTCGTTCTTGCTCGAAGTCCCGCCGCATTTCGGACAACTTCTCCATCACGCTGTGGTCGACCAGATTGGCGTTCGACACATCGACAATGACGTTCCGCCGCTGCACCAGTCCAATCTGCTCAATCTGCCGCCGGAACGGGATCCAGTTGCTGAACACAGCCGATTCCCGCGCAACGATCAGCGTGGTGTTGTCGTCTAGTTCCTGCGTCTCCAGATACGGTTTGAACAACGAGGAGAGCGGCACCCCGTTGATCACGTGAATGACAAATTTGGCTGCGATGCCGATCCCGATACCGACCAGCAGGTCGGTCGCCAGCACCGCGATAATGGTGATCACAAAAATGGCCAACTGTTCGCGGCCAATGCGATACACGTGCACGAATTCCGTCGGATGCGCCAGTCGCGAGCCGGTGTAGACCAGCATCGCAGCGAGCGCCGCCAGCGGGATGCGATGGAGAATCGTCGGGATAAGTGCCACGCACAGCAGCAGGAACACGCCGTGCCAGAAATCCGCGAAGCGGGTCCGGGCACCGGTGTCGATATTGGCCTTGCTGCGGACGATTTCAGAGATCATGGGGAGCCCGCCGACGAAGCTCGCGGCAAAGTTGGCCACGCCCACGGCCATCATGTCCCGGTTCATGTTTGTCTTGCGTTGCCACGGGTCCAGTAGATCCACGGCTTTGGCGCTCAGCAGCGATTCCAGGCTGCCAATCGCAAAGAACATGAATACCCACTTCCAGGCCACAGGCTGCTGCAGCGCACGAAAGTCGGGATAAGTGATCTCGTCGAACATGCCGAACATACGACTGGGCATCTTCACCAGATACCGATCGCTCAGGACATACTCGTGACCGCGAAAGATGTAGGAGTGCTCGTGCAGCAAGTCCATCCCCATGCCCATTGGCACAGCGACCACCAGGACAATCAGCGGAGCAGGAATCGGCCGAAACAGACTGGAGTTTTTTCGCACCGTGGGCCAGCAGAACATGATGATCAGACTCACCACGCCAATCAGGGCAATATCGGGATTGGCCTCGCGGAAGTAGCGTGGAAACTCGTAGAGCATGTGCAGCGGCTCACCGCTGGCACTCACCCCCAGCGCCACCGGTACCTGCTTGATCATGATGATGATGCCGATGGCAGCCAGCATGCCGTGCACGGCAGTTGTGGGGAAAAACTCACCGAGAATTCCCGCCCGCATGAAGCCAAACAGAACCTGGAACACCGCCGCAGCGCAACCGACGGCCAAGGCCGACCGATACGCCAGCGCATCCGCAGGTTCCCACCCGCCGATCATGCCGTTGCCACCGAAGGCCTCGACACACCCCACGACAATCACAATCAGACCCGCCGCCGGGCCCTTGATGGTCAGTTCAGAGTTGCTGATGCAGGTGGTGAGCAAGGCTCCGATGATCGCTGTGAAGACACCCGCAATCGGCGGATACCCTGACGCTTGGGAGATCCCCAGGCACAACGGCAAGGCAATCAGAAAGACCAGAAAGCCGGAGGTCAGGTCTTGCACCAGATAACGGCGGAAACCCGCCGCATTCCCGCGCGGGCGTTCCGCCGGCAACTTTTTATTCACAGTCATCAGTCTCACCCTTGCCGAACCTCAGACCTCAGTGGCTGTGGCAACTGCCGGTCATCCAGCAGTCATGTCCACACCAACGTGGAGCAATTGATTGTTGATATCACCAAGGCAACCAGCGCGCAGGGGGCGTTCCCTGTCGACCAATTCGGCAGCCACCGCGGCCTGCCTACGCCTTCACTCTGATTCGTTCACTCCGCTGTGGTGGCCATCCTGATCGGTGTGGCTGTGCGGCGCGTCCACAGGAACGGCATGAGCACCGGAATCACTCGCCGGATTCTCCAACGGGATGTTGCGTCGATGGTCCATCAATTCCCGGGCCGCGTGATAACGGGAGGCAACTCCCGGATGGGGATACACGCCGCCGCCAACAATCAGGATGGCCAGCAGGACCACAGCCCAGCGTTCCGCCGGGCGCGCACGCAGTGAGATCGAAGCGACGTGTCGCGTCCCGGTAAACACCCGAAAGTACGCGTGCAGCACCGCGATGCTGTTGAGCGCCATCGCGACCACAACGGCCATGCCGACGAGGGGGTACACAGATACCGCCCCTTCCACCAGTAGTTCCGTGCCGATGAATCCCACGGTGCCTGGGAAACCAATCGATGCCAGCCCCGTCAGCAAGAACAGGCCCGACAACGTCGGCATGTGCTCCGCGAGCCCATGAAACGACGCCAGCGACAGCCGACCAGTGCGGGCTTCGACCGACCGCAGTGTCAGGCCAAATCCGGTCAATGACAACCCGACCGACAGCCACACACACAACGCGCCGGCCAGTCCAATCGGCGTCACCAGTTCCAGGCCGACCAGCACCAGTGCCGAATGACTCAGAAACAGATAGCAGAAAAACCGCCGCGCATCGGTCTGCACCAGTGACATCGCCGCGGCATATACGGCCGTCACGAGGGACAATATGGCAATTCCCTGCAGCGCCCAGGCGGGGGCAATCGGCAGGATCAATCGCATGACCAGATAGGCCCCGGGCAGCGGCGTGACAAACAACAGCGCCGTGCCAAACGTCGCCTTGTCAAACAGGTCGGTCAGCCAGCAATGCACGGGGACAACACCGCTGCGAAGCAATGCCGCGGCCGTGAGCATGGCCCCGCCAATCAGCGTCCAGGTCTGACCGGCTGGCGTGGTGCGGAGGGCCTCCACTGGCACGCAGAAGCAGCCCGCGACGAGCAGCACCACGAACAACGTCATATGGACCGAGAACACACGCGTGGACTGCCCGCGATGGCGAATCTCCAGCAGCGGCGGGAGGACAGCGATTGACATCAGCGCGACGATCAACCACGGTTCGCGACAGCTCAGCGTGGCCAGCAACAGGGCTTCAGCAAACAGCGTCATCCGAAACGAGAACCGATGGGCTTTCGTACGGACAGTCGACAGCACGGTGACCAGGTAGATCAACGCCGCCAGCGGCAACAACGGCGCACTGAGTTCGTCCACCACGAACACGTCGCGATGAAACAGCAACTCAATCACGTCCCAGTGATCGTGAGCCTCGAAGGACTTCAGGGTCGAAAAGTCGATCCACTCTCCGGTCGCGCACAGCAGCGTCGCGGAGCAGAACCCCACACAGAGTCGATAGGCGACGTCGCTGTTTCGCACTGGCATGAGGCACACAGCGCCCAGCAGTGGGAGCAGGATCGACAGTTCCAGCCAGGGCAAATGGAGTTCGGGCATCAGACCTGGTTCTCGAAAAAGTCGCGCGGCTCCTGA
Source organism: Planctomycetaceae bacterium (assembly GCA_041742495.1). Classification (GTDB taxonomy): domain Bacteria; phylum Planctomycetota; class Planctomycetia; order Planctomycetales; family Planctomycetaceae; genus JBGSIP01. The sequence goes on along the minus strand of JBGSIP010000608.1, from coordinate 4,232 downwards.
TCTCGCTGTCCGGGCTGTGGACCGGGACCGGAGAGCCAGCGGGTCCAGGCCAGTTCCGCCCGGTTACACCATTCAAAGATTGCCATGAACGGTCCAATCACCAGTTGATTCTGGAGCGTATCGAGATACGCCCGTTCCAGAAAAAAGCGGTATAGCCACAACTGCAGCGGGGTCGGTTCTGCCGGCCGAACCGGTCCAACGGGAGTCTCCAGGCGACCGAGTGCGTTTTCGATCTGCTGGCGATCGTGCAGAACAGATGGGGCCCGCAACAGTTGCAGCGTTCGCAGGCAGGCGTGCCCGATGATGTGAATCAGGGGGATATAGCGCAGTCCAAGGCCGATCTCAGCGACGATGATGCCAACTTGCGTCAACGAGGCGAATGCCAGCGCGCACTTGACATCGGCCTGCACGCGGGACGCTATCGCGCCGAACACAGCCGTTGTCAGCCCCAGCACCACGACGCTGGCGCACAAGGCTGGCGACTGGTTCAACAGCGGTCCACAGCGCAGCAGCAGATAGGCTCCCAAGTGAACCGACAGCGCGCCATAAAACACGGCGCTCGAAGGAGTCGGGCCTTCCATGGCGCGGGGCAGCCAGCCCGAGAAGGGAACCAGGGCCGACTTCCCTGCAGCAGCAATCAGCAGCAGCGATCCCACGAGGAACGCACTCTCGGGATTGATGTTTGCGACTTCATCTGGCCACAACCCATTGCCCATCAGGATGTCCAAGTCCCCTTGCCCCTGGAGGTGGTGCATGAGGATCGCGGCAACCAGAAACGCGGCGTCGGCCAGGCGGTAGGTCCCCCAGACCCGCAGGCCGTTTCGCACGGGCGCTGGTCGCTCGTGAAAAAAGGCCACCAGCAAGGCGGAGGAGAGTCCCACCAGTTCCCAGCCAAAGAACAGGGTCTCAATGGTTCCAGCCAGCGACGAGATGATCATCCCCAGCAGAAACGCCGCATACAGCAGAAAGAACCGGTGATAGCCACTTTCGCGGTGCAGGTAGACACTCGTAAAAGCGCCCACCGTACCGCAAAGCAGGAACGACAGAATCGTAAAGGGCACCGACAGGCGATCGAACACGAACTTGAAGTGGAAGTGGAAGTGCAGCGGATCTTGCGGCAGGACCACCCAGTTTCCCAGCTCGATCACGACGTGACGGAGATCGCAACTGAGCATGATCGCCAGCATCGCAAACGACGCGACAAGTCCCGCCACGACGGAACTCTGCGTGAGTTTGGCGATGGATTGCTCACTCAATCGAAATTCAAACAGCGCGCTGAGTCCCAGTAGTGACAACAACACCGCCGGCGCCGATACGACGGCCACACCCAGCATTTGAATCCATTCCGCCAGCGTCATGGGGACACCCCCGGCGGGATGATCTGTGCGAAGCCCAGGTGGCTCCGCTGCTGGTCGAACCAATGACCGGAAGAGGTCGCGACCGGCAGGGTGTGACTCGTGGGCTGATAGAGCTCAAAGGCCCCGTTGCGGAACAGATGCAGAGTCTTCTCTTCTGGTGCGATCACTGCCAACTGCACCCAACCGCCCCGGCAGAGCTGACCAATCACCGGGTTTCCATCCATGATGGCCAGCAACCCGGCGGGTGTCCCTTCGATGACAAACAGCGCCCGCATCGGCTCATGAATTTCGATCATCTGCTGGTAGAGCCCAGTCCGCAGATCGCTGGCAGCTCCCTCCATGACGCCCAGCAGCGAGACCAGATTGTGAGGCAGTTTCGATCCTGAGCCATACACCACCGGGTCCACGCAGGAAAAGTAGTATTCCAGGCTGATGCCCGCACAGACGGGCACCGCGGCTGCCAGAATGCGGGCCAGAATGGAACACTGGGCATCGTCCGTGCGTGAATCATACGACGTCAGAAACGCGCGCCGATCCAGATACAGACCCCGCGACCATTCCCGTCGGCCAACGAGCACCATGGCATTGGTCGCGTGGTTGTACTCGGGCCGTGGTTGTGCCAGATCGACCGATCGTCCCTCGACATGCCGCAGCGACTCTTCCCAGTCCCCTTCCAGTCGTGCCGATTCAAACCGTCGCGACCGCTCGCGGGCATTTCGACGACGGGCTTGTTCAATGCCATCCCGGCAGCGAGCAAAATCGCTGCGATGGGAGGCGGGGAGTCGATTCAGATCGAACCACACAAAACTGTCGTCACACGTGTTGTGAAACGAGCCCAGAAAGCAGGTGTCGTCGGGAATCGTAATGCCGCGGCGGGCCAGTTCCGCACGCACGCGCCAGTCGTTGGCCATCTGCGCAAACGCACGTGCGTTGGGGCCGCCTCGCTTGCCGGCACACGCTCCGCAGTTGTAGGCAGATTCATGCGGATTGTTCAGACTCGACGAGCCGTGACCGGCGATCACCACCAGCCGCGACAGCCGCGATGTCAGGCCAATGTCGCGCAGCAGCCGTTCGACGATCCCTGTCATTTCGCTGAGCGTATAACCGACGTGGCCATTCTCGGGCCCCGGTTCCGGACAATATCGCTCCAGCTGCAGTTGGGTCGTCGGAGGTTGCACCAGTGCCCCCACACGGCGATAGACACGGGATGTCAACCGTGGGGCGAGCACGCGGGTGATCAGCGGAAACGTCGCCAGCGATCCCATCAGGCCTGTGGCCATTCCACCCAGAAACGTCCGGCTGTTGGAGTGAAACTGCTGTCGCAAGCGGCCAAACCACCGCCGCGTTTCGGCGCGACGTCGATGCTCTCCTTCAAAGGTATAGCCGACATCCTCCTTAACGTAGTGAATGGGAGTCACCACGGCGGGGCACAGCGGTTTGTAGTGTGCGTCGGCTGCCCCGAGATAGTTCATGGCCACGGCAAAAAAGCCCGCGGCGCTGAGAGTTTCGCAATCGGGAGCAATCTCTTCCAGATGCCGCCGGAACGATTCCTCACGATCGTCAATGCACGACACCAGTTGAAAGGCTGGGCGCGTGACCGTGGACGCTTCTTGATCAGCGACGCCCTGCGGCCGCGTGTGGAGATGCACATGCAGTGCGTCGAGTGCCGCTGTGCGATAACGGCGCTCGAAGGCCTCGTGATAGACGCGGCGGCGCGCCATATGATTGAAATCGGCCAGTTCCCGCAGCAGTTGCGTCCAGCCATCAACCGACAACCGTTCCAGCGACTGGGGACTCCATCCCATCAGTTGGGCCACCTGAAAGGCCACGAACGCCTGTTGGTCGACCGTTTCCACAGGCTGCGCTGCCACCTGTTCACCACAGCGTCGAGCCAGTTCAGCCAGCGAGCCCTGATCCCCCAGATGTTTCCGCGCGACGAATTCACTGGCCTGTCGTTCCAGCAGCATCCGCACCGCGAGGAACTCAATCAATGAGCCATCGGGGGCCGGGGCGTTCACCCACTTCACAGCGGATTCCAACTGCCAGACCATGCCCGCCCAGCCACCCAGAGCCAGCAGCGACTGCCGCAGGAAGTCCGAAGTCTCTGTCGGTGCAATTCCCAGGCTGACCAGCGAGTCGGCAATCACGTCCAGCGGTTTGGACTGCGCGGCGGAAAGGGCTTGCAGTTCCTGTCGAAATCCTTGCAGCCAGCCTTCTGAAACAGGACCTGGCTGGGAATACAGCTCGACGAACGAACGGAAGTATCCCGCCGCACGATTGGGCAGTCCCCAGGTCGCGTATCCCTGATCCAGAAACGCCGAGGTGAATCGAATCAGCAGATCGTGCACGTACCGGTCAGTGTCTTCTCCGGTCACAGTCAGCAGGGCATCGCGGACACGCAATGGTCGCGGTCGCGTGCGGGTCAGCCCTGCCAATCGCACACCGTGCCGACAGAGTCGCCACAAGTAACGCAGCGTCACGGCTTCCCATTTGGCGCGCGTCCAGCGCTGCGGGTGCCCGCCAATGGTGATCAGGAGACTTTCGAGAGTGCGTCCCAGGTGACTGTGTTCGAGGTCACGTTGATCCAGCTCGCGCACGGCTTGCTGCGTGGTGTCGATCATGCGTTCGCGACAGACGTGTGCCACTTCCGGTTGAAAGCGGGTCAGCGCGTCAGTCTCTGCGATCACCCAAGACAGCTCGCGGGCGTGTCCCGTACGCAGCGGACACTTCAACATCGACAGCCGCATTTCGAACCGCGTGCTCAGCTCCGCGATACGGGCGCGCGGATCGGCACTGGTATCGGCACTGGTATCGCTCTGCAGGACAGCTTCCAGGTCAGAGATCAGGATGCGACCGGATTGCAGCAACTGGCGA
>JBGSIP010000607.1:0-6247 GCA_041742495.1 Planctomycetaceae bacterium | reverse complement strand
GGGCCGCGAAGACTGGGGCCGCGAAGGCTGGCGGGGCGGGTCGCCGGGGAAAGTCAGCGGCCAAAGGGGAGTCGGCTCCCCGACGGAACAGCGTCCGCAAGTCGAAATAGGCCGGGCGAGGCGTCCTGCCAGTTCCGCAGTTGCAACTCAGCAGCCCGTGCCGGGAACGAGTGGCAGGGCAATTTCCGGCGGGCTGTCGGCCGTTCTGCTGACGTTGCCGACCATCCGGAGAGCGAGCAGAGGCCGTTCCCTCTTGCCCAGCCCGCGGGCCAGCACGGAGTGAGCGTGGCTGGCCATTTCGTCGCGCTGGTGTGAATAACCCCGCTAGGGCTCGAACCTAGAATAACAGAACCAAAATCTGGTGTGTTACCATTACACTACGGGGTTGTGGGTCGCTGGCGGCAGCCTGATGGCTGGTCGCGAACAGACTCAGGAACGCGTTTTATAGAACGTCGCTCGCTCTCCGGCAAGACGACACCGCCGCGACTGTTCCAGTTCGCAGCAGGTCGCCATTTCCGCGGGCCGACTCCCGGGATTACGTGTCTTCGGCGACTTGCAGGTAAACCTTGAGAACGCTGCGATCTTCCAGCAGTCGCATAAGCTCCGCAAAGTTCTCCAGGCCGACGACCTTGTGTGTCAGAATTCGGGAAATGGTGTCGGGGAACATCATCTCGCCGTGGGCGAGATCGGCCACGCCCTTGCGGAAGTGCCCGGCGTTTCCGTTGACAGAGCCCAGCATCAGTTTGTTGCCCAGCACCCAGTGCAGGTTCAGCTTGTCCGCAGCCACCTCGACGACCCGGTTCCCCCCGGTGATGCTGGTCAGCACCAGTGCCCCGTTCAGGTTGAGGTGCTGCATGCACTCAAAGGCAATTCCGCTGTTGCCGGTGGCTTCAATGACCAGGTCGGGGGGCCCAGACTGCGCTGCCAATTGGTCCAGTGATGTCTCGGCACTGCTGACGTAATGCGCACCGAACTCCGCGGCGATCTCGGCCTTGATGTTTCCGGCGGCTTTGCCGCGGGCGATGGTGTAGACCTGCAGGTCCATCAATCGCAGCATCATGCTGGACAGCAGGCCAATTTGTCCGGCTCCCATCACCCAGGCGACGCGCGGTCGCCAGACCTGCAGGCGCTGCTGGGCCAGCAAGGCTTGCTCGATGGCTTTGGCGCAGACGCTAGCGGGTTCTGCCAGCACGCCGATGTGTTTGATCTTGGGGGGCACCTTGACGATGAACTCGGCATCGTCGACGAAGTACTCCGTCAGGAAGCCGTGACGCAGATTGATGCCGCGCTCGAAGTATTCACGCTCGCTGGTCACATCCGAACGGCCAATCGCGTCGAACAGGGAACCGCCGGGTCGACGGACCGTGCAGCTCACGTAGTCCCCGGGCACCACGTGGGTCACTGCAGAACCGACTTCGACGACACGGCCAAACACTTCGTGGCCGATGACCAGAAAGTCGGACCCGGCCGGCGGATTGCCGTACAGTGCCTCGTTGATCTCCTGATCGGTCGCGTCCACGCCCACCTGCAGCACTTTGACCAGCACACCGCGGTCGTTGGGAATTGTGGCCAGGCTCGGACGAGGCAGTGTGGCCAAATGAACGCTATGCGGCGTGCCGGGACGAACGGCGATGGCTTGCATGAGAGGAGCGCTTCTGCAGGGGGAGGCTAGTGGCCGCTGGGAGCGGGCGCTGCCTGATGGGGTGCCGTTCGACGTCAGAGCGGCGGTGCCGGGATTCTCAACCGCTGTTGCGGCCTGGGCGAAATGCGGCTGCGCGGCAGGTCAGCACGCGGTCGAGTTGACTCGGCTTGAGTGCCGAGAATAGAGGATCGATCGAGGTCTACCAAGTCTGGGAGAGCGTTCCCGCGTAGACGTTGGCAACTTGGCCGGTCGGGAACTGCCGCGGCGGCTCACTGCAGATCCGGGCGAGGATCTGGTGTCCCTGGAACGTGCCCTGAATGGCCAGGTGAGCCCCCACGTCGTCCTCGGGGCCACGCCGCGCCGCTTGCCAGCCAGCCCGATCGACCGTCTCAAACGCGACCATGGCTTGGGCAATGTCGACGGAGAACGGGGCGAACCGCGATTGGCCATCGAATTCGCCGCCGACGATTTCTGTCGCCGCCACAAACAGGGTCACTTCGAATTCGCCGTCGGAGGCGAAGACATGGCATCCCAGTGGAGGCAGCGGTTCATCCGCCAGCAGGGCGGCGGCGAGGGGGCGAGTGAAGTCGTTCAGCCAAGAGGGCAGGTGAGGAGGGCAAGTTGGGGTGGGCATTCGGAAGGCCGATTCGACGGAGCGCGCATGGACGGCGTGCCAAGAGAACGCGGCGCAGCGCGCACCGCGAACAGGTCAGTCTCATCGCGATTCAAGCCACCTTGGCCCGCTGCTTGAATCCGCCAGCTCGACCAACGAAGGCAAAACGCGCGCCGAATGGAGTCTGGCCGGCGAGAATGATGCGAAAAGACCACCGCGCAAGCAGTTCGGCCGGCATTGTGAGAAAGATCACCGTGCCGAGTGTTCACGCGGCTTGACGTTGCCTCTGACAACTGTCTTGAAATCCAAACCACCAATCGACGCCCGAACACGATGCGACGCGGTCGACGGCGGGGCAAAGCGGAGCGGCGACGAACGGAATCTGCGTGCGGAATCGGCAGGTCATTTCTCGCCGGTGCGTGACCTGTCGATCTGCAAGACCCCGTCGGCGGCCACTCTCCCGAATCGCCGCAAGTTCGGCCTTCAACGAAACAGGCTCCCCTGACCGGTGATGGTCTGGGGAGCCTGGGGCACGCTTGGATCAATCCCACCGGCAGAATGCCGACAAGTCGCTATTCCACGGTGGTCGGCAGCGGCGGAGCGGGGGGCAGGCTGCTATCGTCCAGAGTCGAAATCTGCAGTTCCTGTTCACTGGCTTGCTCGGAGTGCACTTCCAGCAAAGCGGCGGCCAACGCCCCCTTCATCTGTTGGCAGCAGCTACCTTGTTCCAGTGCGGCCTGAGCCAGTTGGTCGTGATTGCCCGAGCAGCCGGACAGCGGGCAGGAGCCCCCTTCGGCGGCTGCAGCGAGAGCAGCCAGCGGATCAGCCGAGCCTTGGCAGCAAGAAGGAACATCGCTGGAGGCGGCCGCGGCGAGCGTCGAGGGGCAACAGCCCCCTTCAGCGGCCGACTTGCTGCAGCAACTGCCCATGTTACGGGCTTCGGCCGGGACTTCACCGGTGAAGGCGGCTTGCCAGTCGGTGCGGTTTGCCCACACCTGTGAACCGGCGAAGGCCAAGCCTGCCAAGGCGAAAAAGACCATGGGGCCGCGCGATGAGCGCTGAGCCACGGGGCTGCTTTCATGCGTTTCGGACATCACAATGCCGGACGGTTCCTGAGGCTGCGTTTCGCTCATCGGCTTGACCATTCCTGTGGGGTTAGAGTCCCGCGAGATTGGGGACAGGACTGCCAGAACACATTATGCGTGTCTGGATGAACGCGACCAGAGCAAAAAATGCCATTCCGGCCGCATTCCTCCAGCCTTCGCCATCATTTTCGCACTTCATTGCCTGCTCTGACAGTGAACCAGCACACAATTTCGCACCATTTCGACGACAAACGGGAGCCGGGTTGTCGCACGGCCGGCCCTGCCAATCAGGACTGGCGGGCCGAGCGATTGCCCGCTGTCAAGCCAGGCCCGCGACGAAAAAAAACCTTGCCCACCCGTCGGAAGCGGAGGGCAAGGTTCAATTTATGCTTTCACCAAACGGGCGATAGCAGCCTGTTGAACTATCCAAAAGCACCGCAGTCAGGGTGCGTCAAGCTCTGCCAGCGTTATTCGAACCTTAGCAAAATAGGGCACTGTCAAAGCCCAGTGGAACCCAGAATTGCTTCGGGTTGTGGATGTTCAACAGGCGTGAGGGCATCAGTGCCCGGACTTGGCCTCGCCCGCCGGGACTTGTCGGTCCGGCACGACGGCGGAAGCAGGCCAGATTCTCCTCGGCGCAGATCAGGCGACGGGGACGGCGTCCTGCGACACCACAAAGTCTTCGAAGCGGATTTCCCGCTGTCCATCATTCAGCATCGTCTGGAACAGGGCACCCATGATGCCGTGGAATTGATCGGAGTTCACCGAATAGAAGTTGTGTTTGCCTTCGCGGCGGCAGTTGATCAGATTTGAGACCCGCAACAGGGCCAGGTGATGGCTGACCGCCGGCTGGCTTTGGCTGAGTCGTTCGCACATCGCGGAGACGTGCAGTTCGCCTTCTCGCATGAGATACATGAGGATCTTCAGGCGGGTGCCGTCCGCCAGCAGCTTGAAGACCTGGACAAGATCTTTTTCGAGGTTGGCAGGCAGTTCCGAAGGATTGTTCGTCGGCACTGCGGATTCCGTCCGATGGAGGACACTGGTAATCATGTTCGCTCAATTCCTAAAAGGTCAGCAGAACCCGCCGGAGGCGTGGCGGATGTCGATTGAGGGTAGCACATTGTCGCCACCCCGATGAGCAGGGACAATTCCAACCGTCGTCTGCAAGTCTGTTGTCTATTCTTGTCTCCCGCCCGGCAACTCGTGAAGTGCTTAATTGAGTTTCTTGTCGGTTGCGGGCTTCCAAATACTCACATGCCTACACATGAGCACATACGTAACTCGACCCCCCCGGTGAGGGCAAGAAAATCCCAGAAAAGCCGTAAAAACCACACTTGGGCAGGACGATCATGTTTCCCGACAGGAGGAATCATGATCGATTGTTGATCTCAGGATTATCTCTTCGATTCCAGACTGGTCAACAGTCTGTTTCCAGAACTTCGCTGAACGTTCGCGGTTAAGCCGTCGAGTTGTGAAATTTTCCTTAGACGGTCTGTGAAGGTCAGTTTGCAAATCGCCATTTTGTCGGTCAGATGGATGGCCGTGGCGGGACATCGGCGACTCTTCAAGTCGCCCGTTCATCGGACGAAAGTACGGAAGCAATTTCGATCCCAAAGTCACGCAAAATATTGTCCACAATGACACTCGCGGGGGCGTAACCGTCAGTCGTCAAAGACTTTAGTCGATTTCATTCAAAGTGATTTATGTCTCCGCCTGCTGCGAAATCTGGCATCGGTCTGCTCACGGGACGGGCGTATCTGGTGACTGGTTCCAGTTCTGGAATTGGTCGGGAAGTCGCCTTGGCGATTGCGGCAGCAGGCGGCGATGTGCTCGTCCACTGTCGCCAATCTGTCACTTCGGGCCAAAATGTCGCAGCCCAAATTCGCGGGTTGGGTCGCACGGCAGCGCTCCTGCAAGGAGACCTGGCAGAGGAAGGGACTTCGGAGCGGCTGATCGAGGAGGCTTGGACCACATTTCCACAGCTTGACGGGGTCGTGCTGCTGGCCGGTGCGGACGTCTTAACAGGGGACGCTGCCCAACGGAGCTTCCAGGAGAAGCTCGATCTGCTCTGGCGGGTTGATGTGCAGGGGACGATGCGAATGGCGCGAGCCGCGGGAGCACGCTTTCGCGCGCAGGGGGGAGGCGTTATCGTCACTTGCGGCTGGGATCAGGCCGCGACGGGTATGGAGGGGGACAGCGGCGAGCTGTTTGCCGCGACCAAAGGAGCGGTGATGAGCTTCACTAGGTCCCTCGCGGTGAGCTTGGCTCCGCAAGTCCGGGTGAACTGTGTGGCTCCCGGCTGGATTCAAACCGCCTGGGGTGCCGGTGCCAGCGAAGTCTGGCAACGGAGGGTGTTGCGCGAAACTCCGTTGCAGCGGTGGGGAACCCCGGCTGACATCGCGGGGATGGTCACCTTCCTCTTGAGTGACCAGGCCAGTTTTCTCACGGGACAGGTATTGAACGTCAATGGTGGAGTCGTTCGCTGACCTGACTCGGCTGCCGCCGCCGCGAGCGGGCGAACGCATCCTGTTTGTCACGGGCAAGCTGGCCGAGCCTGCGGTTCGCGAAGCCACGACGGCGCTCGCCTCGCGATGGAACTTTGTACCCAGTGTGGTGGTCGTCAATGTGAGTGTTGCCGCGCTGTTGCATACCGCATTGGTCTTGCGACGGCTGGCTGTTCCTGCGGATGTCGACCGGGTGATCTTGCCCGGGTACTGCCAGGGGGATCTGGACGAGTTGGCCGCGGCGTGGGCCATTCCGGTGCAGCGGGGGCCCAAGGATATCTTTGATCTGGCCGCCGAATGGTCAGGAAAACGGGAGCCCGCTGACCTGTCGATCTATTCGGTGGAGATTCTGGCCGAGATCAACCACGCCACGCTGTTGACCGACGCCGAAGTGCTGCACGCT
>JBGSIP010000606.1:0-5497 GCA_041742495.1 Planctomycetaceae bacterium | reverse complement strand
GCGTCGCGGCGTCACAGGTGGTCAATCGCTCGAATGCGAATCTGGGTATCGTGTTGCTGCTTGCCCCGCTGGCCGCCGTACCCGCTGATGTCTCTCTGGCAGCCGGCATTGGCGAGGTGCTGGCCCAGTTGACCCAGGCCGATGCCGCGGCGGCTTACCGGGCGATTCGCGCGGCGCGGCCCGGTGGACTGGGGACCGTCTCCCAGGGAGATGTCCTTTCCGAACCGCAGATCACGCTGCTGGCGGCGATGGAACTGGCGTCGGAACGGGATCTCATCGCCCGGCAATACGCCAATCAATTTCGCGATGTCCGGGAACTGGCAGTCGAGTTTCTGGCCGAGGAGCCACTGTTTTACAGCAATCCGCTGGGCACGATTGTGAATCTGGCCCTGCACTGCCTGGCCCGCCATCGTGACTCATTGATTGTCCGCAAGTGCGGTGTGACAATAGCCGACGAAGCGATGGTGCGAGCTCAGGCGGTCTTGCGGTCCGGCGGCTGTCAGACTCTCGCCGGGCAATCCGCACTTGCAGACCTGGACGCGTGGTTGCGGGCCGATGGGCACCGGCGGAATCCGGGGACCACAGCGGACCTGTGCGCGGCGTGTCTGTTTGTGACCTTTCGCGACCGCCATCAACCGATTCCCGATCTATTCACCATATGCGGCCTGCGGAGCGGAATTGATGACGTGGCACATCCAGCCGAGTGAATACCGCGTCCGGGTGGCCAAAGATCAACTGGTGTTCTCCGCGGGGCACTTCATCACGTTTGCGGGCGGCATTTGTGAGCGCGTGCACGGCCACAACTGGCGCGTGGCGGTTGAGGTCATTGGCCCGCTGGATGAAAACCACTACGTGTTCGATTTCATCGCGCTGCGCGACACCCTCGCAGCGCTGGTCGGTGAACTCGACCATCGCATGTTGCTTCCCACCGAGCATCCCGCCATTCAGTTAGAAATCTCTGAAGTCGAAGTGATTGCTCGACACCAGAACCGACGGTGGGTGTTTCCTCGTGACGAATGCGTCCTGCTGAGTGTGCCCAACACGACGGCCGAGGCATTGGCACGCTGGCTGGGGGAACAATTCCTCGCGCGGGCCGATCCTGCGATGACGAACCCGCTGCGGGAACTGAGAATGGATGTCGAGGAGAACTTCGGCCAGATCGCCACGTGCGTGTTTCGCCAGCCGGTGTGACGCCGGAAGCAGGCTGTGACAGGCAGCTCCCGCTGGGTCGTTGGCAGAGTTCGAACAACGAGTGCGCGTGGGCCACTTTGCAGGGCCGGACTGTGATCGGTCCGCGGCGGAAACCAATTCAGTCAGGAGCGCTGACCATGCGGCAGGCGGACAAAGGTTGTGCTGGTCATCGGAAGCGCGGGTGGCGGATTTCGATCGCCTGCTGGCTGCTGCTGAGTGTCGCCGTGGCTCACGCCCAGAATGGCGGCGGCGGAGGAGGAGGAGGGAACAACGGCGGCGGAAACAACGGCGGTGGCAACCAGCAGGTGGGGGGCATTCTCATTTCGCCTGCCGGAGTGCTGGGCGCAATCACACCAGCAGCGGAATCGGCGGGGCTGCGACAAAAGCGGGCGGCCGCGTTTGCAGAGGAGCATCTCTCCACCGGGATAGCGAATTCCGTCCCGTGTCGCAAGGTGTCGCTGGTGCGGCTGTGTGCGGCCTTGCAGGCAACGCGTCCGACCGATTCTGAAGCACCTGTGCCCACTGCAGAAATGGCAGCGCTGGCCGGTCTGACTCAAATTGACTTCGTGTTTGTGGACGCCGAGCGACAGGATGTGGTGCTGGCGGGACCGGCCGGACTGTTTGCACCGCATGCCAGTGGTCGCCTGGTGAGTGTGGAAACCGGACGTGCCGTGTTGCTGCTGGAAGACTTGCTGGTCGCCGTCCGCAATAGCGAAGGCGAACGAGTCGGCTGTTCGATTGATCCTCGGCCGGAAGGGCTCGCCAATCTGCAGCGATTCTTGGCCAGCAACACGGTTGCCGCCAGTACGGCGGCCGTACGGGCCCGCTACCAGCGCATGGCGGAAGTCCTCGGCCCGCAGGACATTTCCATCACCGGCGTGCCCACGGACTCACGGTTCGCCGTGAACCTCGTGGAGGCCGACTATCACATGAAGATGCTCTCGCTGGGGTTGGAAGCATCGGGCATCCGGGCCCTGCCCAGTCATCTGCAGATGGCCCAGCCCAATGGGAACAGCCTGCAGCGCTTCTGGTTCACTCCGCTGTACGAATCGCTGCACGAAGTGCCGGACCACTCGGCTCTCGCTCTGACAGGCCAGCGGTGGCAGTTGCTCTCGCAGGACGAACTGGTGGGCTGGAACGGCGAGCGGTCCGCCGCGGCGACGACTCGATTTTCCACTCATCAGTGGGCGTCTCGGTTCACAGAGAACTTTCCGGGACTGGCGAAGAACTATCCCAGTTTTTCCCAATTGCAGAATCAATTGGATCTCGTCGTGGCGGCCACGTGGCTGCGGGAACATCCGTTGTGGACGCAATGGGTCGAAACGCTCGCCACGCTGACCGATGCGCAAATCCTGCCTGTTCCCACGTATGCGACGCCGCAGACGGTGCCCACACAGGTCAACACGCGGATGGCCAATTCAGGAACCATGCTGGGACTGCTGGCCGGAGGAGTACAACTTTCGGCCCAGCGCGTCTTGAATCGCACGCGAAGTTCGGCTCCGGACGAACTGAGACTCCCCGGCACCCGCGACCAGCATCTACAATCCCAACCGGCGGCACCGGAAACGTGGTGGTGGGACTGATGGCCACCGGCGGGCACGCTGGGCGGACGGTCAGAGTGGCCTCTTGGGAATGATGCCGCCGTATTCGCCGATCGGGCACTGGGCAGGCGGCCGACTAGTGCCAATTCAGGACTCTCCGTAGTGAAGTATGACTTTGATATCGTCGTGGTGGGGGCCGGTCATGCGGGGTCAGAAGCCGCGCTGGCAGCGGCCCGTCTGGGTGCTCGGACGGCCCTGCTGACGATGAGCTGCGATACCGTTGGCCAGATGAGCTGCAATCCCGCAATCGGCGGAGTGGCCAAGGGGCAGATTGTGCGCGAAATCGACGCGCTGGGCGGCGAGATGGGGCGTGTGATCGACGAAACGGGCATCCAGTTTCGCATGCTCAATCGCAGCAAGGGTCCGGCGATGCATTCGCCGCGCGCGCAGGCCGACAAAAAGGCCTATCAGTTTTCGCTCAAGTGGCGGGTGGAGCAGCAGCCCAATCTGAGTCTCTGTCAGGAAGTGGCGGAAGACCTCCTCGCCGAAGGGGGGCGCATCACCGGTGTCGCCGTGCGGGGCGGTGCCCAATATCGCGCACCATGCGTCGTGCTGACCACCGGCACGTTTCTGCAAGCCATCATGCACACCGGAGAGGCCCAGTCAGCCGGTGGCCGCGCGGGAGAAGGGACGACTGCGGGCATCTCCGGAGCGCTGCGGCGGCTGGGATTTGAACTCGATCGCTTCAAGACCGGGACCCCGGCGCGATTGAACGGCCGGACGATCGACTTTTCCGCTTGCGAAGTGCAACCCGGCGATGACGATCCTGTTCCGTTCTCGTTTCTGACCGATCGCATCACCCAATCGCAGATGGACTGCCACCTCACCACGACCAATGCTCAGATGCACGCGGTGATCCGAGAGAATCTGCATCGCGCGCCGATGTATTCCGGTCAGATTCACTCGCGCGGGCCGCGCTATTGCCCGTCGATTGAAGACAAGGTGGTTCGTTTTGCGGACAAGGAGTCCCACCAGGTGTTTCTGGAACCCGAGGGGCGCCAGACGCTGGAATATTACTGCAATGGCATTTCAACCAGCCTGCCACGCGACGTGCAGGACACCATGATTCACTCCATTCGCGGCCTCGAACGCGCGCAGATCATGCGTTATGGGTACGCCGTGGAATACGACTTTGCGCCGCCGACGCAGTTGTGGCCATCGCTGGAGACCAAACGCATTGCTGGTTTGTACTTCGCCGGACAGATCAACGGGACCACCGGCTACGAAGAGGCCGCCGGCCAGGGGCTGCTGGCGGGGATCAATGCCGCCTTGAAACTGCGGGGCGACGAGCCATTTGTGCTCTCGCGCAGCGAGGCGTTTCTAGGTGTCCTCATTGACGATCTGGTGACGCGCGGGGTGGACGAACCCTATCGCATGTTTACCAGCCGAGCCGAATACCGCCTGCTGCTGCGGCACGACAATGCCGACCGCCGATTGACGCCCCGCGGACATGACATCGGCCTGGTCGACGCGACCCGCTGGTCCGCCTTCTCAACTTACAGCGAAGAAGTTCACCGCGGCTTGAACCTCCTGGACACGGAACGCCATCAAGGACAATCGCTCGCCGCGTGGCTGCGGCGGCCCGAGGTGACAATGTCCGATCTGCAGGCCCTCTCCCCTGCTCTCGCCAGTCTGGAGTTGTCTCCCCGTGCCGCGGAGCAGGTTCAGATTGAAGTCAAATACTCGGGCTATATCAGTCGGCAGCAGTTGGAAATCGACAAGCAATCCCGCGTGGCCGACAAACCGATTCCTCCCACACTGAACTATCAATCACTCACGCAATTGAGAATTGAAGCCCGCGAGAAACTCAGCCGGGTGCAACCACAGACCTTGGCCCAGGCGGGCCGCATCAGCGGGATCACGCCCGCCGATCTGGCGGTGGTGATGCTGCACCTGGACCAGTGATGCTGTGGGGAGTGAGTACCGCGGCAACACGTCGGGTTGCATGAGGACGATCCGAGTGTTTCTTGCGGAGCCGTGCGCGAGACAACTGCGAAGTTGCTTGAACATTCCAGCGCTCAGTCGACTGGATTTGTGGAGGGGAAGCATCGTATGCGTGGAATTGTGACGTTGGCTGCCGTCTGCTGGCTGGCGAGCGCGGCGTGCGGGAACGAACGGGTCATTCCCGCCTCTACGGCGTACCTCGCTCCGGACCCTTCGGGCGCTCGAGTGAACGAGCAGGATGGTATTTCTCGTTGGACGAATCCGGACATCGAAATTTCCTGGTACGGCGAATGGCAACGGCCAGGTACTGTTTCCGCATGCGTTGAGCTTGCTTTGCCCGCTAACCAGACGTCGCAACTGGAACTGTCCGCGGGAGAAAGTTCAAAGCAGGTGACTGTCGTGGGTGATGGTCAACCGGTACAGCGTGTGGCGTTTGGGGAGTTCGCCGTCGCACACGCAGGCTATGTGTCGTGGCGGTTGCAATCGCGAAACGCCGCGGGTGTGGATGCGGGGCGCGTGCAGGCGCTGGTGCTGTCGGGAGATGGAGTGGCGGAGGCGCATTTCAATCTCAAGTCCCGTCGCAACGCCGCCAGTGTGCACCTGCGCTATCCGGTGCCCGCGGAGGCCGAAGTCTCTGCCTTCTACTGCGAGCTGACCGGACTGGAAGACCCGCTGTGGACGTACTACATGGCTTGCGGCTGGCATCGGGGTTACTTCGGCATGCAGGTCAACAGTTCTACGGAACGCCGCATCATTTTCAG
>JBGSIP010000605.1:0-8694 GCA_041742495.1 Planctomycetaceae bacterium | reverse complement strand
GTGACCGCGGTCCGCCAGACTGCCGAAAATCCTGCCCGTCAGGAAGCTGCGGTGAAGGGCCGGTGGGGCGAACAGACGCGGTCGGCGGGAGATTATAGACCTCTTCGGCTCGCTCCGCCGTCTTTCCCGCCGGAATTCCTGCCCCCGCACCAGTTTTCCGCCCGCTCCCTCGCCGCGGCCCCCGGGCAGTTCCCGCGGCCGACAACGCCACCCCGCGGCCGTATTGACTCACCTTCCAGACGTCAAACAGTTTCCGGAAGTTCCCCGAGATTGGTGAATTGACCCCTGGAACGGGGAAATTTGTCTGTTTAGGGACCTGCTCGCCGTGCACTTCCGGCTGAACCCGCCCGCCACCCGGGCGGGAAGAGAGTCTCAGCCGAGAACCGGCCGAGTGGAAGAAGTGCATTTAAAATAGCTATTCAGTGGCTATTTGGTGTTGACGTTGTGCATCGGCGCGTCGATAATTGGGTGGGAGGAATCCGCGATGAGCAAACGAACGATGACCCTGAATCTGACCGAACAGGAAATGCGGGTGCTGGACGAGCTGAGCGCCAAGAAAGGCTTGAACAAGACCGCGCTGCTACGCCAGGCGCTGCGTTTGTATCAGGCCGTCGATCAGCGTCTGGAGCAGGGTGAGAAGCTGTTTCTTGAGAGCGATAACAAACTCGAGAAAACGGAGATCGTCGTCTTGTGACTACGGAATTTTCCAGCGTGTTTCTGCGCGCAGGAGCCACAGGCAGACTTGTTCCCGCGGAGCTCTACCCGGAGATTCCCCAACGGCATCTGGACCAACACGAGCAGTTTTGGAAACCGCTCATCGCGGCCCGGAGTGAAGAGCATGGCCATTGGGACTGGCGAAGGAAAATGCGCCAGTACAAGGGCCAACTCGGCTATCAGTCGTTCTCGGTCGAGTGTGAGGAACGGTTACAGGGACTCATGCTCGTCAACACGCTGCAGCGGTGCCGCCTCGCTTCCCAAGCCAGCCAGCACATGGTCTATGTAGAGTATCTGGAAGCCGCGCCTTGGAATCGACCTCTCGGCACGGCGCAACCTGTCTACAAGGGCGTCGGCACGATTCTTCTGGCGGCGGCAATTCAGCTCAGCCGCGACGAAGGGTTTCGCGGCCGGATTGGGTTGCACTCGCTGCCGCAGGCCGATGCCTTCTACCGACACTGCGGAATGACAGACACCGGGCCCGACGAAGACTATCCGAGTTATCCCTTGAGGTATTTTGAAATGACCCAGGCGCAAGCGATGGACTTTATAAAGGGACGCTGACCAGATGAGACTGGAACTGAGCAAGGACTGGTTTGAAAACAACCTTCCTCACGATGCGTACGACGTGGCTGCCTGCCATCCATCTCACCTTGCTGAAGACCAAGGTGAATCGGCCAGGTTCCAATCGTTGCCGGAAATTGAGTCTACTCCCAGATCAGACGTTGGGCTCGAGGGTGCAGCGACTTCGCCTCGCTCGCCCACTGACCGTGGATCAATGGGGGGCTGAAGTGCAGATTTCCGCGTCTGAGTTGCCGTTCATTGAGGAAGATCCTGGGGAGTTCCCAGCACCACGTACGGTTGATCAACTGAGCACAGATTTCGGGCTGCCGGTGTGGCCGGCGGGCAAATCTTGCCAGGTTTCAGATTTGCGGAATTGAACAGCGCTGGAATGTCGCTCGACGATCGGGCCGCAGCTTGCACCCCGTCGCGGCGGGCGGGCGGGCAAATCCCCTTCATTCTGCGGGCTGAGGCTGCTAGAGTTTTATGGCTGGCGGCTCTCCGGAATGGTGGAGCCGCTAGTGGCAGACCGCGGGGCGAGGGACGCCCGACACCGAGCAATCGGATCGCGTGATTTCAGGGAGGAAACGTCGGCATGGCTCATCAGCCTCACTTTCCGTGTCAGTTGCTGCACCGGCCGCTGACGCGCCGTGACTGGCTTCGCCGCTCAGCGAATGGCTTTGGAGCGGTGGCTCTGGCGGCGCTGTCGGCTCAATGGGGGGCGGCCGCCGACCCGCTGATCCCGGCGGCAAGTCCGTTTGCCGCGGCTCCGCCGCTGTATCAGCCTCGTGCACGCAACGTGATTTTTTTGTACATGGACGGCGGTCCTTCGCAGCTGGACACGTTTGATCCGAAGCCGTTGCTCGACGCCGAGCATGGCGAACCGATGAAAATGGCGGTCTCGGCCACTCAGTTCGATGATGTCGGCCGCATCCTCAAATCACCGTGGAAGTTCGGCCGCTATGGAGCCAGTGGCTTGCCGGTCAGCGAACTGTTTCCGCAGCTTGCCAGGCACGTGGACAAGATGTGTTTTGTGCGGTCGATGACTTCGAGTTTTTCCGAACACACCAACGCCAACTACTTTTTGCACACCGGGCATGGGCTGCAAGGCCGACCCAGCATGGGGGCGTGGGCCGGGTATGGACTGGGGAGCGAATCGCAGAACCTCCCCGGCTTTGTCGTGCTCAACGGCGGACTGACTCCGCCGGGTGGTCTGGACAACTTTCACAGCGGATTCCTACCCGCGACATTTCAGGCGAGTGTCTTCAACTCTGAGGGGGCCGCTGTTTCCGATCTGGCACCGCCGCGGGCGGAAATGGGCTTTTCGCGTCCGCGCCGCGAACTACTGGCCGCCTTCGATCGACTGTCGGTGGAACAGCATGGCGCTCACGAAGCCATTGATTCGGCGATTGCCAACTATGAACTGGCCTACCGCATGCAGACCACCATTCCCGATCTGCTGGACCTGAGCACGGAGTCCCAGGCCACACAGCAGATGTATGGACTCGATTCCTCCGCGCCGGGAACCCAGATCTACGCGCGTCAGTGCCTGTTGGCGCGACGGCTCGTGGAGCAAGGCGTGCGATTTGTCGAACTCACTTGCCCATCATTGCATGCCGACCGGTGGGATCAGCACCGCAATCTCAAGGATGGCCACGAGCGCAACGCACTGGCCACCGACCAGCCGATTGCAGGGCTGCTGACCGACCTCGAAGCCCGCGGTCTGCTGGACAGCACGCTCGTCGTGTGGGCGGGCGAGTTTGGACGCACGCCGATGGCACAAGGCGGTGATGGCCGCGACCACAATCCTTACGGCTTCACCATCTGGCTGGCTGGCGGGGGCGTGCGAGGGGGAACAGCCTACGGAGCCACCGATGAATACGGGTATCGCGCGATCGAAAACCGCTGCGACATCCACGATCTGCACGCCACCATGCTGCACTTGTTGGGGCTTGACCACAGGCAACTGACTTACCGCTTCGGTGGCCGCGACATGCGACTCACTGATGTCCACGGCCGCGTCATCGATGGCTGGCTGGCATAAAGCAAGTCGGTATCGCGGGCAGACACGACCTCTTCGCTGGTGAAACTTTCGAGTTCATGGCTCGCCGTTCCTCGCCGCTGGCGGATGCGTGGCGCTTGGCACTGCCATCACAGCGAAGCAAGCACCACGGCCAGAACCAACAGGACGGCACCCGCAAGCCGCCAGTGCAGGAGGCCACGGCCGGCTCCCATTTCCCGCACGCCCAGCCATGGTCCCAGCAGCCACGGGAACAGCACCCCCCACAGGCCGCGCGTGCTCAGCATGACGTTGGCCTCGGCGGCGTTCTGCCAACAGGCAATCGTGAAGACAATCGCCACACCTTGCAGGGCGATGAGGATCGATCCCCCCAGCAACCACGGCCACGCCGTACGCGGAATCGCCGACAGCGGGGCGGGAAACCAGGCCACCAGCAGCAACGAATAGAGTGCGGCCGCAAGAAAAATCGCGGGCAGATACCAGCCCAGCCCCCAACCCGGGGCCCAGATCTGCACAATCAGATCGCAGATGGCATACGACAGCGCAGACAAGAAACCGAAGCAGACACTCACCGTGGTCTTGCTCCGATTCACGGCACTGCCAGACGACCAGTTCAACAGCGCCACGCCCAGCGAAGCCAACAGGGCAGCGATCCAGATTCCCGCCGGCAGCGAGCGAGCGGTCAGCAGGGTCGCGAGGAACGCGACCAGCACCACCTTTAGTCCCAGCACCGGCATCGCTACAGAGACATCGCCGCGCGTCATGGCCACGATCGACGTCAGTTGCCCGCCAAACAGCAGCAGCCCGGCAAACGCGGGTTCCCACCAGCGGGAGACAGGCGGCAGCGGCCCCCCCAGGAACCCCAGCGGCAGGAACACCACGGCGGCTGTGAGATTGGCGACATACGTGGTCCGCCAGATGTCCACCCGCCAATCGGCGGAGCGTTTGATCAACAGCGCGCCAATCGCAAAGACAATTGCCCCCAGCAGTGGCAACGCCTGTGGCCAGCCGAATTCCATTCCAGGCCTGCCCTTCCCGTGGGGTGAAAACGCCGCCGGCGGTGGCGGTTAGAGAACGTGTCTGCCCGCAGCGATTTGGAATCGAAGCTCTCCGAAGCCACCCAGCGCCGCACATCCGCCAATGGCGGGAGCAAGGTCAACTCTCAATCGCGCAGGCGTCAGGTCTTGACGAGGAAGTGACAGACGTCGCTGTCCTGCATGACATACGTCTTTCCTTCGACGCGCAGTTTGCCGGCTTCCTTGATCGCCTTCTCCGAGCCATGCTGAATCAGATCTTCGACCGAGTACGCCTCCACCCTGATGAAGCCTTTCTCGAAATCGGAGTGAATCACGCCGGCGGCGGCCGGGGCCAGACAGCCCACGGGAATTGTCCAGGCGCGAATTTCCTTGGGGCCGGCTGTGAAGTAACTCTGCAGCCCCAGTGCCTGATAAGCGGCCCGGGCCACTACCGCGAGGGCGGGCTCGTGCAGCCCGACGCTTTCGAGCATCTCTTTGCGGTCGGCGGGGTCCAGTTCCGCCAGTTCGGCTTCCAGGGCCGCGCACACGGGAACCACGACGCTGCCCGACGGGGCCGCATAATTGCGCACCCGCTGCACCAGTTCGCTGGTCCCCGTCAGATCGTCTTCGCTCACGTTCGCCAGGTAGATCACCCGCTTGGCGGTCACAAACTGGAAGCTCTTGATGATCTTCTGATCTTCGAGATCGTCAAACACCAGGTCGCGAATGGGTTTGCCATCGTCCAGTTGGGCAAAGCAGGCTTCGAGAAGTTCCACGCGCTTTTTCGATTCCGCATTCCCTGTCCGCGCCGTGCGTTCAGCCTTGGACTTGGAGGCCTCCACGGTCTGCAGGTCGGCGAGCGCGAGTTCGGTGTCGATCGTTTCAATGTCGCGGATCGGGTCGACGCTGCCGTCGACGTGGATCACATCGTCATTTCGAAAGCACCGCACCACATGCAGGATGGCATCCACTTCGCGGATGTGAGAGAGGAATTTGTTGCCCAAACCCTCCCCTTCGGAGGCTCCTTTGACAATTCCCGCGATGTCAACCAGCCGGAGTACGGCGGGAATGATCTGCTGGCTTTCGATTCGCAAGCGAATCTGTTCGAGCCGGTCATCGGGCACGGGCACCACGCCGACGTTCGGTTCGATGGTGCAGAAGGGGTAGTTTTCGCTGGCAATGCCCGCACAGGTCAGCGCGTTGAACAGCGTTGACTTCCCCACGTTGGGCAATCCGACAATCCCGGCTTCCATCGCTTTTGGCTTCCTGGGGCCATCTGCCCCTGTCTAGTTCGCAATTCGATTCTGCAACGTCAGTTCTGATCTCGCGACGACATGCCAGACACCACCACAGTTGGCAGGCCAGAATGGACCGGTGTCACACCAGGTGTCTGGCTGGCCACGATACTCATCGGTCAAACTGCTTCGGTGGAATGGGGGTGCCAGCGAGACGGCAGCGCCGCACGAATGACCCGGACGCTATTCCCATTCGATCGTGCTGGGAGGCTTGGAACTGATGTCGTACACCACGCGGTTGATGCCCCGGACCGAATTCGTGATGCGCGTGGAGACCCGCTGCAGCAGATCGAAGGGGAGTCGGGACCAGTCCGCCGTCATGAAGTCTTCCGTGTTGACGCTTCGCAGGGCGAGTACGTTTTCGTAGGTTCGTCCATCCCCCATCACACCGACTGTTTGCACGGGCAGCAACACCGCAAACGCCTGCTGAATATCCCGGTAGTGGCCGGCGGCCTTGAGTTCTTCGATGAACACGGCGTCGGCTTCCCGCAGAATGCTCAACCGTTCTTCAGTCACTTCGCCCAGGCAGCGCACCGCCAGTCCGGGACCAGGGAACGGATGCCGCCAGACCAGATCGTCCGGCAGGCCGAGTTCTGCACCCAGGCGACGGGCCTCGTCCTTGAACAGGTCCCGCAGCGGTTCAATCAACTGAAAGCCCAGTTCCGCCGGCAGTCCGCCGACATTGTGATGCGACTTGATGGTTGCCGCGGGTCCATCGCGATCAGCCCCCGATTCGATCACATCGGGATACAGCGTCCCCTGCGCGAGAAAGTGCGCATCAGGGATTGCCTTGGCCTCGGCGCGAAACACGTCAATAAACAGCTTGCCGATGGCCTTGCGTTTGGCCTGCGGTTCCGTGACGCCAGCGAGCGCCTCCAGAAACTGCTGACGGGCGTTGACGACATGCAGGTCGACCTGAAAGTGGTTGCCAAACTCGGCTCGCACCTGTTCGGCTTCGCCCTTGCGCAACAAGCCGTTGTCGACAAAAATGCAGGAGACCTGATCGCCAATCGCGCGATACAGCAGGGCGGCCACGACGGACGAATCCACGCCACCGGAGAGTCCGCAGATGACGCGCGACTGGCCAACAATCTCGCGGATGCGGGCGATCTCCTGGTCGACAAAGTGGCTCATCCGCCACAGCCCCTGGCAACCGCAGATGCGCAGGACAAAGTTCCGCAGCACTTGTTCGCCGGCCTGAGAGTGCGTCACTTCGGGATGAAACTGCAGCCCGAACAACGGCTTGTCGCGATGGCGGACGGCGGCGTTGCCACACGTGGACGTGCGGGCGAGCGAGACGAACTTCTCTCCCAGGTTCTCGACCTGATCCCCGTGACTCATCCAGACCCGCAGCGGGCCGGGAATGCCATAAAACAGATCCTGGTCGCCGAGAATTTCGCACTGGGTGTGACCAAACTCGCGGGCGTTGCCGGGCAGAACGTCGCTCCCCTGCGAACGACAGGCAAGCTGCATGCCGTAACAGATCCCCAAAATCGGCACCCCGAGATCGAAGATCGCCGGATCGGGCTGTGGGGCCCCTTCCGCATACACGCTCGCGGGCCCGCCGGAGAGGATCAGCCCGCGAGGATTCAGCTCGCGGATGCGTTCGGCGGACAGGTCATGCCGCACCAGTTGGCAGAACACGTTGAGTTCGCGGACGCGGCGGGCGATCAGTTGGGCGGTCTGGCCACCAAAATCCAGGACGAGGATGGACTCCTCGCCGATCATGCCTCGTGTGTCCTGTCCCGCCACTCCCGTTGTGTCCACGCCAGCCGTCATCGCATCGAGCCCAGTTCAAACGCCAAACCCGGCCGCGCTCGGGCCGGGTCAAGGGAGGAATCGAGTAGCGTAGACCACGCAGGCGGGTCGATCAATGAACGAACTACGCAGACTCGATGACAATTCCATGAGTCGGACAGGTGGGCGAGAGGCGATCCGCCATTGAGCCGGCGAATCAACCTTGTGCCAGCAGCCGGCCAGAGAGGGGCTTCAGACCTGCAATTTCGGACTGAACTTGAAAAAAGACCCGGGATTCGCAATGCTTCCCGGTTCGTACCGGCATCCGGCAGGGCGACTGCGCGGAACGGGCTGCCATTTTCGGTGCAGTTGAGGGCTCTGTGTGAGCCGCGTGACTCGCCATAAAGTGATATACCATTTGAGTTTGAGGAGTTTGAGTCGTGGCACATAAGAAGGGACAGGGCTCCAGCCGCAACGGTCGCGATTCGCTCGCCCAGCGTCGGGGTGTGAAGCGCTTTGGTGGCCAGGTCGTGGTCCCGGGCAACATTCTGGTGCGTCAGGTCGGCAATCGCTGGCATCCCGGCAAGAACGTCGGCCAAGGTAAGGACTACACCCTGTTTTCGCTCGTCGAGGGGACTGTGTACTTCGACCGCGCCGGTCGCCGCATCAACGTCTGTCCGGCTGGCCAGCCAGTCCCGGTCCCTGCTGTCCGCGGCGTGAAGACGGCTGTTGCGGCCCAGTCGTGAAACAGTTGGCGCTGTGACCGCAAGAAGTCCTGCGGTTGCAGGGCGATGTCCGCACCGGCTGCTGGTCTGATCTCAACCCGCGATGGGCGATGTACGAGAGCCTGTTGCGGCTGGCTGTTCGGTGAGACGATTTGAGAGCTTGCAGGGCAGGCTTGCTGTGTTCGCACGGCTTTGTATGCGCTGCCGGTGTGGGGTTCTGATCTGTCGGCCCAGCCGACATTCGGCCAAGAGGTCCATGGATGGACGTGTTCGTCGTCGAAGGCGGGCGGGCATTGTCCGGGACGGTCCGGGTCAGTGGATCGAAGAACGCCACGCTGCCGCTCATGGCGGTGAGTCTGCTCACCAACGCTCCCATCACGTTGCGCTCTGCTCCCCGCCTGCGCGACGTTGACTGCATGGCGCAACTGTTAGCCGTACTGGGCGTGGACTTTCAAACCGTCCCCCTACCGGCTGGCGGGCAGTCCCTGAAGCTGCAGCGGCAGTCATTGCACCCTTCGGTGGCCGAATACGAGATCGTCCGGCGGATGCGGGCCAGTTTTTGCGTCTTGGGGCCGCTGCTTGCGACGCGCGGCCGGGCCCGTGTGTCGCTGCCGGGAGGCTGCAAC
>JBGSIP010000604.1:0-2029 GCA_041742495.1 Planctomycetaceae bacterium | reverse complement strand
GCCGCCGATGCCGGAGTCGGGCAGGCGGGCAGCCACGTTGCGGCCTTGTTGTCGGAACGTCCCCCGTTTCGCGAAGACCGCTCGACCACGGCACCGCTGGTGCGTGGCGGCTATCGCGATGAGATGGCGACCAACTCGGATGTGCTGGATCGCTGGGAGGCCCTCGAACAGTTCTACTCCAGTGGAGAAACACGCACGCCATTCGGCGAAATCCAGCCCGGTGCCGCGTATCATCTGCGCGAAGTAGCAAGTCAGTTGTGGCGGTCGTTGCCGCGCTCTTACCGGCCGCGGGATGTTGCCGAACCGTCGGCGACCGAAACTGCGGTGGCTTTGCGGCAGGCATTATTAGCGGCGTTTCCCGATCGGCTGGTCCGTCGTCGCGAGCCCGGTTCGGACCGTGGAGTGATGGTGGGCGAGACGGGCGTTCGCCTGAGTGCCTCCAGCCGCGTCCGGGGGGGCGAATTGTTCCTGGCGATTGATGTGATGGGGCGCGATCGGGAAGCACAGGTCCGGCAGGCGTCCGCCGTGGAACGGGAGTGGTTAGTGCCCCCTTTGTTGCGGCAGGCCGATCAGGTCTTCTTTCACCCGTCGCAGAAACAGGTGGTCGCCCGACGGCGAACGCTGTGGCTGGATCTGGTGCTGGAGGAAGCCCCGATTCCCACACCGCTCAACGCAGAAACGGCGGCGTGTTTGCACGTGGAAGCCCTGCGGATCTGGAAACAGCTGCGTCCACCGGCAGATTCCTCCGCAGGCCGCCTGCTGGGGCGGTTGGAACTGCTGCGCACGTTGATGCCGGAGTGCGAGGTGCCTCCGTTCGATGACACAGCGTTGCAGGGCCTGTTGTTCGAATTTTGCAGTGGTACGCGATCGCTGGCGGAGTTGTCGCGTTGCGACTGGTACGGAGCCATTCTGGGGCGTTTGCCGTATGCCGCACGGCAACAACTGGACGCCGCTATTCCGGAATCGTTGACCACTCCCAATGGGCGTTCGGTCAAAGTGCATTACGAACCGGGGCGGCCCCCGCTGGTCGCCGTGCGCATTCAGGATGCTTTCGGCTGGAGCGACACGCCTCGCATTGCCGGAGGGCGCGTCAAGGTGGTGCTCGATCTGTTAGCTCCCAACCAGCGGCCTCAGCAGCGAACTGACGATCTGGCGAGTTTCTGGCAGCACGCCTATCACGAGGTGCGCAAGGAACTGCGTCGGCGCTATCCCAAACACAAGTGGCCCGAGAACCCGTTGGAGACCTGGTCAGGAAACGATTGACGGTTCCCGTCAGATTGTGCCATCCGCAATTGACAGACAGGAGCAGTGCGAAAAGGATACGCCAGCCGCTTCTGTCCTACGTCTTCGCTGCATCGCCAAGCGTTGGTTCAGAGGTGAGCCCGGTCCCACGGCCAGCCGCCGTATCTCGTCCTGTAACGCTGAGGAGAGCGTGATGAAGCTGACGGATTTCTACAACGAGGTGTCGCGAGTGTCGGATACTGCCAAGACCGGCATCAACGTGGCCGATACCAAGCGCGTGCTGGCGGTGGCGTTCTCCGTGCTGGCCAAGATGGACGCTGCCGAATGTGCCGACACCGTTGCCAAGGGGCTGGCGACAGCCAAGAAGAAGGGCTAGAGCGGCAGATCGCCGGTCGTAGCCGCCTGGCGAAAGGTGAGCTGGCGTGTGCCTTGGGAAAACCGCCAAGGCACACGCGCCCCACGATCAGCTGGCCACCTTGTGCGTGGCGTTTTCAGCACCGCCACGTAGTCGGCAGTGGACTATTCGAGCGTGTAGACGGCCACTTCGTGCAGCAATGTGGCCGCATCATTGGGACCGCTGGTGCGGAACACGACGCCGGGCTTCTTCACGGCAAGCGTGGGATGTGAGCCCTGGCACAACAGCTTGCCATCCAAGTGAATCTTGACGTCCGGTCCCTTCATTTCCAGCACCAGTTCGTGTGGTTCGCCCGAG
Source organism: Planctomycetaceae bacterium (assembly GCA_041742495.1). Classification (GTDB taxonomy): domain Bacteria; phylum Planctomycetota; class Planctomycetia; order Planctomycetales; family Planctomycetaceae; genus JBGSIP01. The sequence goes on along the minus strand of JBGSIP010000604.1, from coordinate 75 downwards.
GTCAATTCGAGCTTGCCTTGGGCGAGGATCTGGCCTTTGTCAGCGTCGTTGGACTTGTCGCGATCGACTCGCAGC
>JBGSIP010000603.1:0-14047 GCA_041742495.1 Planctomycetaceae bacterium | reverse complement strand
CGGGATCAGCACCTTTCCCTGCAGCGCGTGTTCCCAGTCGGCGGGAGTCGCCTGCGGGTTGGCTTCGATCATCGGTTCGAGGAAGCGATACAAATCGGCTGTCGACTCGACGCGCGGCTGCCACATCGAGTGTGGCACCTCGAAGAAATACGAATCCTTGATGTGCAGAACGGGATCGGACATCGGACTCTGGTTTTCCGTCAGTCAGTCTTGTGAAGAACCACCCCGGCGACTCACTGCGAACACCACCCCGGCTCATGACGACGACAGCCGTGCCAGTCACCCGGCCGCAGCAGCCAACGACACACCTGAAGGCCGCAGACAACAGGCTGCGATCGCAGACTGGCATCCCGCCTGCCGCTTTGAAGGGCAGGTCTGGCCACAGATATTAAGCAGGGGGAATTCGCCGAAAGAGCGAAACAGACAATAAGGTCTCGCCCGTGATGGTCAACAGATACAGCGCTACAAATGCCGGGAAAAACACGGCCTGCTCGGCGGGTGAGAGCACACTGCGACACCAGAAACCGCCCAGCGTGGGAATCCCGAAGCGGATGGCCAACATGAGCATCGCTCCTGCGCCACCCGCGTTGCGGCGTAGAGCAACAAAATCGACGGCCTGAGACAACAGTCCCGCCGCGAGACAAATTGTCGCAGCGAACAGAAGCATGCGGCGACCGGGCTCCGGCGGACCAGGCCAGCCGCAAATTGCCAGCACAGCGGTCCCGCCCATCACGAGAGTCAGCAGCAATAGCTGCCCAAGTAGCCCCGTCTTCCACGAGGGACGGAGAAACGGCGACCACCCCGGCGAGAGCGGGGCCAATGCTGGAGCTTCCGGCAAGGGCATTCCCGCGGCGAGCCCATCGGCCGCATGTTGGATCGGACCGTGGGCCAAGGCTGTCGGTGGTGACAACGCGTCGTCCGCGGGGAGTGGATTGGCCATACCGAGAATTCCGCTGCCTGCGTTCCACGAATCCTGTCCGACAGAATCTCAACCTGGAGTTGTGTGGGTTTGAATCTGGAGCGATCGCATGGTACCGGTCAGGCAGTCAGCAGGGGAGCCTGCGGGAGTCGGGTCGCGGCGACCGTGAAGTCAACGATAGCAAGGCGGATGCCCGCCGTGGCGTCGGGGTGCGGAGGAACGCGGTCCATTCGCACCGCGGAGATCGACTGAGCCTTGTCGAATACACGCTGCCGTTTCACCGCTCGTCGCCGGACATCGTATTGCCAATGTGGATCAGGTACAGCAGCGTGAGAGCCAACCCGGTTGCTGCTCCCAGCGGGGTGGCCCAGGTCCAACTCCAACTGGTGGTCATCCAGCGACCAATCAGAATGGGCACAACTGCCAGTCCCACCGCGGTGGTGGCCAGACCGATCCAGTAGCTGGCCGATTGATAGGAGCGTGCCAGTTCGGCAACCGCGTTTCCAGAGTCGTTGCTTCCAGAGTCGTTCTCAGGATCGCCCTGGTTGTCGCGATGCGTGGACAATGGCAGACCTGGCTGGTCTGTCTGCGGCATGGCCGAGGCGGACGATGGTTCGGTTTTGTGCTGCCGGGGTGCGCTCATGAGGGGGCCTTGGCAACCGGAAATGGTCGGCCATGTAGTGTACCGGCACTGGATTCGAAAAGCCGGATCGCAGTCTGCCCACTGGCGGTGGCAAGGGAGATTTCATTCGCAGGACGGGCCTACCGGGCAGCGGGAGACAGGACCGCCGATTGAGCCGAGACACGCAGCGAATTGCGGAATGCCCGCAGCGAAACCCCGGAAATCCACAGACAAGCTGGTGAAGGTTTGCCGATTGTAGTGAGTTCCGGAATGCCTCAGGAGGCGTCCAAAGGATTTGGTAAATCGGCTGCTGACGTTCAATCTGGCGAAGACGAAGGGAATGACATTGAGCTTTCCAGTTTCGTTCTCGCGCCGAGGACGCGGCCTGCCCAAAGGCTGATTGTCAACCGATTTGGAGTCGTCAAGGATGTGGTTCAAATCAAGGAGTTTAAAACCGTCGTTCGGGTTCGGCCTGGTTCTGACGGCTTTGTGCGGCGTCTGTTCCGCTCAGGAGGCCGCCTTTGATTTTGCCGACGACGACTGGCTGTCAGCAACCCGCACCGTTCAGCCGGCAAGGGCTGCCGTGAGCGAGTTCAGCGTGCAGAATTGCGGTGATCACTGCGATTACAACCTCGTGGACTGCGATTCGATCTTCGGGTCGATCGCAGGGGACGAGCCGCTGTTTCCGGGCCTGAAGAATCAAAAGCATGGGGATTTCAAGTACAGCGCCGGCGCTGAGTTGCGCTATCGGCACATGTACGAGAAGAACCGGCTGCGTCCCGGAGGCCCCGGCGACTCTTCGTACGACCTGTGGCGGTTCACGCCGTATTTCGAGCTGAACTACAACGATCTGTTCGGCGGGTACGTGCAGGCGATTGACGCGTCGATGTTCGGGCTGGATGCCCCGTACACGCCGACCCCGATCGACGAAAATCGCGCGGATCTGCTGCAGTACTACGTTGAGGTGAACTTCGGCGAGATCGGCGAAGGCAAGCTGAAGTATCGCTACGGACGTCAATTCCTGCAGTATGGCGGTCAGCGGCTGCTGTCCTCCCTCGCGTGGGCGAATACGTTCCGAAACTTTGAAGGTCACAAGCTGATGTACACCAGCGAGACCTGGGATATCGATGCGTTCGCCATGAACAGCGTGAACGCCGCGGCCGGTAATGCTCTGCATCCCACCAGCTTTGACACCCCGGACGAGAGCCGGTCGATCAGCGGGGTGTATTCGACCTACAAGGGAATCGAAAACAACACGCTGGACCTGTACTACCTGCACTTTGAAGAGTCCGAGCCGGTCGCGGCGTTCCAGGACGGGGATCGCCATACGATTGGTGCTCGCCTGGCCGGCAAGAAGGCGGTCAAGGAGGGCAAAAAGCTGGTCGGAACGTGGAACTGGGATGTCGAAGGTGCCTACCAGTTCGGGGATGACAACTTCCTGTCGGCGTCTGTCCGCGACGTTTCGGCGGGGATGTTTGGTGCCCTGGGGGGATACACGTTTGAAGATGTCGAGTGGAAGCCAGGTCTGGGCGGGATCTTCTACTGGGGTTCTGGCAGCAGCGATCCCACGTCAGGGGACATCAATACGTTTAACTCGCTGTACCCGCTGGGGCATGCCTACTGGGGACAGATCGACAACTTCTCCGGGCAGAACCTGCTCGACTACGGTCTCCAGTTGACCCTCAAGCCGCACCAGAAGTTCAACCTGGTCACGCAGTACCACTACTTTGAACTCGCGGAAGCCAGTGACCGCATCTACAACATTGCCGGGGCCGGTTTGGTCGGCAGTGGTGACAAGAACATTGGCAGCGAAATCGACATTGTGGGGACCTACACCTACAGCAAGACCTTCAACGTCCAGGCTGGATATCTGATGTTCTTCTACGGTGATGCCGTCAACAATGGTGGTCTGGCTCGCGCCGATGCCGAACAGTTCTACCTGCAGACGACCTATAACTTCTGATGGCAGTGATTCGCGGCGGCCTGCAAACGCCGGCCGCCACGAATCTGTTGATGGATGACCAGCGGCGCTCCACATCCGCACTCTGCTTCCGTTGGTCGACAGCCGCCCGCCGTTCATTCTGCGGGCGGCTGTTTCTGTTTGGCGGGCCGTCAATGCGGCGGTTGGCGATGGAGTGACAGCACTCGCGCCCGGCGTGTTGCGAAACCAAACGCGGCCGCTTCGCCGGGTTGAACCAACACAGGCTGCCATGCTGCTCGCTGTTCCGGATGCGCCCTGAAGTTCGACGGGCTGCGAACATCTTCGGGAAGCCACGTTGAAACGTTGGCAACAGTGATCGATGCGCCGGTACTGCAAACCGGAAGGGCGACGCTGCCCGCGCCGGGAGCAGGCTCCGTTCGTTCTCGCCATCTGAACTCCGTCGTTTCCGTGGTCAACCACAAAAATCGCACCGGCACAAACCGCGCAATGCCGAAGGAGAGGGCTCGAAAACGCGAATTCCCGAAGCCCGGCACATCCTTTGCAAAGTGTGAAGACGTGTCGGGGTAAGCGACCTCGGTTGTGAATCATAGAAGGTCCCGAGGAGATCCGCGTGGACGATTCCCTGCGTCAACTGTTGGCTGCGATGAAATACGGTCCCGCGGTCTGGCTGGCTGTGGCGATGGCGGGCTGCTCTCCTGCTCCGTCCCTCACACCGAGCACGCAAGCATTGGAAACGGCACCTGCCGACGCCAGTACGACACCGCCAGGTGCTGTCACTGCAGCCAGCAGTCCTCCCAGCGTCTCCGCGGCAACGCCGGCAGCCGCGACTCCAGATGTGCCTGCCGCGCCGGCTGCGACGCTCTCCTTGGAAAAGACCGCGTTGAAGTTTGGCTTCATCAAGCTGACCGACTGTGCTCCGGTGGTGATTGCCAAAGAGAAGGGCTTCTTTGACGACGAAGGGCTCCAGGCGGAAGTGGTCGCACAGCCCAACTGGAAGACACTGCTCGACAACGTCATCAACGGCGAGCTCGACGGTGCTCACATGCTGTCCGGGCAGCCCATTGCGGCGACCATTGGCATCGGCACGCAAGCTCATATTGTGACCGCCTACACGCTGGACCAGAACGGCAATGGAGTCACGGTTTCGAACTCGATCTGGGAGCAGATGCAGGCCAATGATCCTGCCTTGCAATCGCCAACTCCGGTTCACCCGATCAAGGCGGCTGGTCTGAAGCCCGTGGTCGACCAGATGCTGGCCGATGGCAAGAAGCTGCAGATGGCGGTCGTATTCCCGGTGTCGACGCACAATTACGAACTGCGCTACTGGCTGGCTGCCTCCGGAATTCATCCCGGAATGTACACGGAAGCCGATACCGGTGGCCGCACGGATGCCCAGGTCGAACTCTCAGTCACTCCCCCGCCGATGATGCCCGCCACGCTGGAAGCGGGAAACATTCAAGGGTACTGCGTTGGCGAACCGTGGAATCAGCAGGCGGTTGCCAAGGGGATCGGAGTTCCCGTCGCCACCAACTACGACATCTATCGGAACAAGGCCGAGAAGGTATTTGGCGTCACACGGCAGTGGGCGGATGCGAACCCCAATACGCATATCGCCATCGTGAAGGCCCTCATTCGCGCCGGCAAGTGGCTCGATGAGACCAACGCCGCCGGAGAATACGTCAATCGTGAAGAAGCGTGTCGCATCTTGTCTCGGCCAGACTACGTCGGAGCCGACTTCGAAGTGATTAAGAATTCGATGACGGGGTACTTCTACTTCCAGAAGACCGACAAGCGAACGATGCCGGACTTCAACGTGTTCTTCAAATCTTATTCCAGCTACCCGTGGTACAGCGATGGGGTCTGGATGATGACGCAAATGCGTCGGTGGGGTCAGATTAGCGAAGCAAGACCGGCGGAATGGTATGCCGAGATGGCGAAGAAGGTGTATCTGCCCGAAGTGTATCGGGCGGCTGCAAGTCGGCTGATTGAGCAGGGGTTGCTGACTGCCAGCGAGATCCCTCCAGCCGACACCGACGGCTACAAGCCCGCGTCGAGCGACTTCATCGACGGGCTCTCCTATGACGGGAAAGATCCGCTGGGGTATCTGCGGCAGCACGTGATTGGCAATCAGGAATAGTCACCGTCGACTGTGGTTCTCCCGTCCCCACAGATGGGCGGAGAGCCAGTCGGGCGAAGACGTTCACCAGCGGAGAGTCATGGCATGAAGTTCGGACTACTGAAATTTCTGGACGTTGCGGGATTGACGTTTCTGACGCCGGTCGTGCGGCTGATGTACGGCGAAGAGCCGCGGACACAGCTCAAGAAGATTGGTCAGTTCATTGTCGTGCCGATGCTCTCGATCGTCGCGTTTCTCGTACTGTGGTCGGCCATTGCGCCGCGGCACAAGACGAAATCGGGTGAAGTCCCCACGCCCAGTGTGGTGTGGGATGCCGCCATGGGCATCTGGACGTTTCACCTGCGGGAAAACGACAAGCAGGACGCCTTTGAGCTCTCGGGCCCTGAGCGCGAGGAACGCATCGTTCAGGTCAACGCCCGACTGAAAGAGATGGAGGCGTTGCGGACCGCGGCCGACGAACACCTGAAGCGGGTTGAGACCGAAGCGGCAGCCAGATTGGCGGAACGAATTGCCCGCGTGCAGAACCAGACGGCCACCGAGGTTGCGGAACTGCAGGCTCAGTCGGAACAGCGCAAGGCAGCGCTGGCCCAGTTGGCTGCCACGCTGAAACCGCAGGACGCCGCCGGCCATCAACGGCTGTTGAGCGAGGTCATTGCCCACAACGATGCCGAGAGCGAAGCGGCCGAGCGACTCAAGGAGATTCGTGGCAAAGAGGACGCGTTGCGATCGGAAAAAGATGCTGGTTTGAAGGCCGCCCAATCGCAACGGACGGCGCTGGCCGACGAGAAGCAATATCTGGAGAAGATGCTGGAGCAGTTGACGCGGGCCAATCGTGCCGAAAAGGTCACTCAGGCCCAATCCAAAGTGGCGGCAGAGCAGCCTGCGTTTCTGGCGGCATCCGGCGCGGAAGCTTTGGCGATTGCACAGCGCGTGGCGGTCAGCAACGACCGCGTCGAATCGGCGCTCCACGCTGAATATGCCAAGCCGTGGACGCTGCCCGATCAGATCATTCGCAGTCTGGCCTGCGTCTTCTTTGGATTCGTGCTCGGGTCAGTGATTGCCATCCCCATTGGCATCCTGTGTGGGTTGAATCCAACGTTCATGTCGGCCATGACGCCGTTCATTGCGTTGTTCAAACCGGTCTCACCGATCGTCTGGCTGCCGATTGCCCTCATTGTGGTGGGCGGATTCATTCCCGATCCGGACAAGCACTGGCTGATTGCCGCCCTGGCGGAGATCCCGCTGGTGGGTCGGCTGAAGATCAATCCGGCGTTCATCGCCTCGGGAGTGACAGTCGCGTTGTGCTCGCTGTGGCCGACGCTGGTGAACACGGCGCTAGGGGTCGCATCGATTGAGAAGGACCACATGAACGTCGCGCGGGTTCTGCGGCTGGGCTTCTGGAGTCGCATGACCAAGATCGTGATTCCGTCCGCGTTGCCGCTGATTTTTGCCGGCCTGCGGATTTCGCTGGGCGTGGGTTGGATGGTGCTAATCGCGGCGGAATTGCTCTCGTCGAGTGAAGGACTGGGCAAGTTCATCTGGGATCAGTTCAACAACGGCGCCAGCGACTCGTTTGCCCGCATGGTGGCGGTGGTGTTTGTCGTCGGAGCGATCGGTTTTCTGCTCGACCGCATCATGATCGTGCTGCAGCGCAGCGTGAGCTTTGACGGTGGTCCGGCCTCCTTGTGACGTGAATCGCCCCGGGATGCAACCGTCAGTCGCCTCACGGAGTGAAGCAGAACAGACGGTGATGGAGCAGTCAGTCGCGGAACAGCGGAACTTTGAACAGTGCCCTTCATCCCGATGTGATTCGGGCAGAGCAGGCGAGTGATGTCCTACTTGGAAATGAAACAGGTGTGCGTGGGGTTCGGCCCGGCATCTCAGCGCACTGAGGTGCTGCACGATGTCGATCTGTCGGTCGAACCCAACGAGTTTGTGGCCATCATCGGCTACTCCGGCAGCGGCAAAAGCACGCTGATGGCCGTGCTGGCGGGCCTGATCCAGCCGGATGCTGGCCAGTTGTTGCTGCGTGGCAAGCCGGGTGGACCTCCCGGACCTGAACGTGGAATTCTGTTTCAGAACTACTCACTGCTGCCGTGGCTGACCGTGTATGGGAACGTGGAACTTGCCGTGCGGCAGGTATTTCCACGCAAATCCGCTGCTGAGCGGAAGGCCTGGATTCTGAAATACATCGACATGGTGTCATTGAGTGGATCGGAGTGGAAGCAGCCGCACGAATTGAGTGGCGGCATGCGTCAGCGGTTGTCGCTGGCCCGTACACTGGCCATGCAGCCCGAGGTGCTGTTGCTGGACGAACCGCTCAGTGCCCTGGACGCCCTCACGCGGGCCAACTTGCAGGATGAAATTGTGCGGATCTGGGAACAGGATCGGCGGACGGTGGTGATGATCACCAACGACGTGGACGAAGCACTGCTGATGGCCGATCGCATCGTGGCTCTCACGCCGGGGCCGCGCGCCACTCTGGGGCGATCGTTCGACGTCCCACTGCCGCGGCCGCGCGATCGCACCACGTTGAACTTCAATCCAGAGTTCAAGCGTGTGCGCAATGAAGTGACGCGCTACATGCTGGACATCAATCTGGAATCACGACAACTGCGTGTGGCCGAACAGGGCGAACTGCCGGCATTGTCTCCGTTCGAATTCACCGCGGCTTGAGATTCGGAACTGTCATGACCGCAAGGACCGATCGGCGGTACGTCGAACTGGTAAACCTGACCAAGGCTTATCCCAATCCCTATGGGGAGCCGGTCAGGGTGGTGGATCAACTCAATCTCATTCTGCGTCGCGGTGAAGTCCTCTCGGTGATTGGCCACTCGGGCTGTGGCAAGTCGACCGTGCTGACCATGGCCGCCGGACTCAACGAACCGACCTCTGGCTCGGTAGTGGTGGCGGGGCGCGAGACTTCCGGACCCGGCCCAGATCGGGCTGTCGTCTTTCAGTCGCCCTGCCTGCTGCCTTGGATGACGTCGTATGAAAACGTGCTGCTGGGGGTGGACCAGGTCTATCCACACGGCACCCAGGCAGAACGCCGGCAGATTTGTGAGTACTACCTGAACGCGGTCGGTCTCGCGCAGTCCATGCACAAGTATCCGCGCGAGATGAGTGGGGGGATGCAGCAGCGAGTCGGCATTGCCCGGGCGATCGCCCTCAAGCCGCGTTTGTTGCTGCTCGATGAGCCCTTCGGACGGCTGGACTCGCTGACGCGGATGGAACTGCAGGATGTGATTCTGGGGGTCCTCGATCGTGAGAAGATCACCACCATCCTGATCACACACGACGTGGACGAAGCCATCTATATGTCCGACCGGATCTGCATGATGACCAACGGCCCCGCCGCGACGGTGGGGCAAGTGCTCGAGTTGCCCTTCGGGCGTCCGCGGTTGCGGCGCGAACTGATGGATCACCCGCATTACTACGAGTTTCGTGGTTCTCTGATTGCGTTTCTGGAGCGTCAGGAAGCCCGGAAGGCGTCGCACAAGCCAGCACCCGTTGCCCGTGCTGCGACGGCTGAAGTGTCCGCCGCCAGCCCGGCGGAAGTTCCCCTGGAGCCGGCTTTGTCAGGGCCTGTCGAATGAAAACCACCACCCGCAACGCTGCCGGTTGCGCCACACTCGTGCAGTCGATCGAAGTCTGGAGTCTGGCGGACGATGGCGAAACGATGCGACTGGACGACGAAGTCCACTGGGAAGAGGGTGCGTCCATTCGCCCCGTCGCCGAACGGAGCGTGCGCAGTGGCGAAGGCATGGTGGGAATGGCGTGGAAACAGCGTGATGCCATCATTCTGAACGAAGGGGACTCGGTCGCCCGAAATTATTCTTTCGCGGCCGACACTCGCAAACCAGAGGCATGGGTGGCGTACCCCGTGCTGGTCGGTCACGACGTCCAGCAGGTGATCGTGCTGGGCATCGCCCCCGGTCCAGGAGCGTTTGAGCTCTGGAGCCGCGACGACCGGGACGAAGTGTCGGTCAGCGCCAGCTACTACGTCGGTCTGAAGAGCTTTGAGTTCATCAGTCGCTATGTGCGATTTCCGCGCGGTGCTGGTCTGCCTGGGACGGTCTGGAAGACAGGGCAACCCAAGCTGGTGAGCAATCTGTCGCAGAGTCCGGGATTCATGCGCTCGTTTGCCGCAGATGAGACGGAGTTGAATATCGGGCTGGGACTGCCGATTGGCGGTTCCACGGGGACCAGCGGTGCGGTGCTGCTGCTGTTGTCGTCACCGGCCAAACCGATTGCCGTGGGATTTGAAATCTGGCAACCGATGCCAGCAGCCGGTGCCGTTGCGAATCGGTCCCCCGGAGATGGCAGTGGGATGACGAGGGTGGCGGCGGACTGGACCTCGTTCAACGTCGGCCAGTCACCTGTGGGAACGTCGTCAGCCACCGCAGACATCGTGGCGCAGGCCTGTAGGACCTCTCGACCCGTGCTGACGGCCGCGACCAGCGGCGCGTCGACCTCTGCCACCAGGTCGGGCGGCGTGCTGCGGGCCCTGTTGGCCATGCCTGTGTTTGAAAGTCGCGAATTGACGGCGGTGGTTGTGCTGGCGTTTTGAAGTGGTCGAGGACGTGAACCGCAGGATCGAATGATGATTTCACAACAACCAGAGACAGTCGTAGTCGTCGGCAATGGCATGGTGGGCTTGCGCTTTTGCGAACAGCTCATTGCCCGCGATGACGCTCATCGATTCCGGATTGTCACGTTCTGCGAAGAGAATCGCGCGGCGTATGACCGAGTGGGGCTGTCCAGCTTTTTCACGCATCGTGATGCCGAAAAACTGATGCTGGCCCGCCGCGAGTGGTATGAGTCGGTCGGCATTGAGCTGCACATTGGTGACCGGGCCATGAAAATCGATCGCCAGAAAAAGTTGGTGCAGTCAGCCAAGGGAGTGAACGTCGCTTACGACCGTCTGGTGCTGGCCACCGGTTCGATTCCGTTTGTACCCACTGTGCCCGGCATTCAGAAGCGCGGGGTGTTCGTCTATCGCACGATCGAAGACCTCGAACACATCATCGCCTATGCGAAGACTGCGAAGGCCTGTGCCGTGATTGGCGGGGGGCTGTTGGGACTGGAGGCGGCGAAGGCGGCCTTTGATCTGGGGCTGCAGACGCATGTCATTGAATACAACAATCGCCTGCTACCGCGGCAGTTGGACGAAGTGGGCTCCCGCCTACTGTTGCGCAAAATTCGCGACAGTGGCGTGGAGGTGCACCTGTCGAAGGGACTCAAGGAAGTTCACGGTCGCGGGGACGTGCAGCGCATCGAGTTTGCAGACGGGGCGTCGCTGGACTGTGAAATGCTGATCGTCTCTGCCGGCATTCGGCCGCGTGACGAACTGGCTCAACAGGCGGGTCTGGACGTGGGCCCCCGCGGTGGCGTGGCGGTCAACAGCACTCTCCAGACCAGCGATCCCTCGATTTATGCGATCGGCGAGTGCGCGCTGCATGCGGGCATGGTGTATGGCCTCGTCGCACCCGGCTACAACATGGCCGAAATTCTCGCTGCCAACTTCTGCGGCGAAGGGCGCACCTTTGAAGGAGGCGATCTCTCGGCGAAGCTCAAGCTGATGGGGGTCGAAGTCGCCAGTTTTGGTCGCTATGACGCGCCCGCGGAAGTGGCCCAGAGTCTGACGTGGGAAGATCCGTTCTCTGGTGTCTATAAGAAGCTGTTGTTCTCGCTGGATGGCCGCGTGTTACTGGGCGGCATGCTGGTGGGAGATGCTTCGGAGTACAGCACGCTGTCGGTCTTTGCCAAAACCGGCACACCGCTGCCGTGTCCGCCTCACGAGTTGATCCTGGGGAGCGGCAAGGGCTCGCAGGCACTGGGCGGAGTCGACGCCATGCCCGACTCGGCACAGGTCTGTTCGTGCAACAACGTCACCAAAGGGGCCCTGTGCGCGGCGATTCGCGACCAAAACCTCGAATCGGTGGCGGCGGTGAAGTCCTGCACACGAGCCGGAACTGGGTGCGGCGGTTGCGTACCGCTGGTCACCGATCTGTTCCAGGCCCAGATGAAGGCCGCGGGCCGGGTTGTCAACAATCACCTCTGTGAGCACTTCTCATACTCGCGGACAGAGTTGTTTGCACTGGTCAAGGCCCGCCGCTGGTCGAGTTTTGCGCAAACCCTTGAGGCCTGCGGGAACGGCGGCAACGGTTGCGAGATCTGCAAGCCGGCCGTCGCTTCCATTCTGGCCAGTTTGTGGAACGACTACATCCTAAAGCCTGAACATCAGACGTTGCAGGACAGCAACGATCGCTTTCTCGCGAACGTCCAGAGGGATGGCACCTATTCCGTGGTGCCGCGCGTTCCCGGTGGAGAAATCACCCCAGAGAAGCTGATTGTTCTGGGTCAGGTGGCCAGCAAGTACAACCTCTATACCAAGATCACCGGCGGACAGCGTGTCGATCTGTTCGGGGCCCGGGTGCAGGATCTGCCCGCGATCTGGCAGGAGCTGATCGCTGCCGGCTTCGAAAGCGGACACGCCTATGGCAAGTCTCTGCGCACCGTTAAGAGCTGCGTCGGATCGACCTGGTGCCGCTATGGAGTGCAGGACTCCGTCGGTTTCGCAATCCGCATAGAGAACCGGTACAAGGGGATTCGCTCGCCGCACAAGGTGAAAATGGCGGTGTCGGGCTGCACGCGTGAATGCGCGGAAGCCCAGAGCAAGGATGTCGGCCTGATCGCGACGGAGAATGGCTACAACTTGTATGTGTGCGGCAACGGCGGGACCAAGCCGAGACACGCCGAGCTATTGGCCGCCGACATTGATGAAGACACGGCCATTCGTTACATCGATCGCTTCTTCATCTATTACATCATGTCGGCCGAGCGGTTGACCCGCACATCGGTGTGGTGTGAAAAGCTCGAAGGGGGCATCGATCACATTCGGGACGTCGTGGTCCACGACAAACTCGGCATCGGCGGCGAACTCGAAGAGATGATGCAGCACCTGGTGGATACCTACCAGTGCGAGTGGAAGACCACGGTTGAAGATCCCGAGAAGGTCCGCTGGTTCCGCCAGTTCATGAATACAGACGATGCCGAGTCGTGCATCGAAGTGGTCTCGAAGCGTGGTCAGCAGCACCCTGCCAACTGGCCCAGCGAACTGGTCTCACTGACTCAGTTTCGCGACTTGCAACAGCGTCAGATTCCTTCCGGGCTGGAACAGGAAGCCAGCACGTCTGACGAGGGCTGGGTCGATGTGGGTGAGGTGCATGATTTCCCGATCGACGGGGGAGCCACAATTCGGCGCGGCAAGGTCCAGATCGCGGTCTTCAATTTTGCCAGCCGTGGGGAATGGTACGCCTGTCAGAACATGTGCCCGCATCGGAAGGCCTTTGTGCTTTCGCGCGGCATCCTGGGAGATGCGAAGTCGACACCCAAGGTGGCCTGTCCGCTGCACAAGAAGACGTTTTCGCTGAACACCGGGGAATCGCTGCAGGGCGAAGACTACTCGATTCGCACGTTTCCTGTGCAGATCGTCAACAACCGGGTGCTGCTGCATTTGCCACCCGAACACGTGCTGGACGAACTGCTGGCGACCGAGATCGGCTGCCAGCTCGCCAGTTCGTGTGCCACCGGTCCAGTCCTGCAGGAAACCGCGAGCTGATATGCCGCCGGCAGCCAGGGCTTTCGTTTCCACGCGGGCGCATGCCAGACGGATCAGTACCCCGGCTGTCAGCCGAGGCGACCGTCGAATTCCTCTGCTGAACTCAATGTCCACATGACCCAGAACCTCCTTCCTTTGCGCGAGTTGCCGCCTCGCAGCGACCCTGTCCTCGCGGTTTCGCCAACGCAATTCCTGGCTCAGTTACTCACAGAGCAGGCAACGCTGTCGGCGGCGGAACAGTTCTCGCAATGGCATACCGAACACGAAGCGGCCCCGCATCAGGAGCGCTATCGTGCGCTGCTACCGATGACGATGCCCGCGGCGGGTCAGCAGCTGGCGTTCGAGGTCAATCTCGATCGCTGTTCGGGTTGCAAGGCGTGTGTCGTGGCTTGCCATTCGCTGAATGGACTGGATGAAACGGAGTCGTTCCGCGATGTTGGCGTGCTGGTGAGCATTGACGAAGCCAACCCCGCTTTTCAGCACGTGACGACGGCCTGCCATCACTGTCTTGATCCCGGCTGTTTGAATGGCTGTCCTGTCAACGCGTACGAAAAAGACCGCGTGACGGGCATCGTGCGTCACTTGGATGACCAGTGCATTGGTTGCCAGTACTGCACACTGGCCTGCCCTTATGAGGTTCCCAAGTACCACCACAAGAAGGGGATTGTTCGCAAGTGCGACATGTGCAGTCAGCGCTTGTCGGTCGGAGAGGCACCAGCCTGCGTGCAGGCTTGCCCGCACGAGGCCATCAGCATTCGGGTGGTCGATGTCGAAACAGCCCGCGAGCGAGCGGCAACGGGATC
>JBGSIP010000602.1:0-3984 GCA_041742495.1 Planctomycetaceae bacterium | reverse complement strand
GTCGCCCCGGCGATGCGGTGCTGGTGACCGGTGCGCTGGGAGGGAGTCTGGCGGGCCGGCATCTGACCTTCACACCCCGGGTCCGGGAAGCCGCTGAACTCGTTCAGCACTGGTCGGTGCACGCCATGCTGGATATTAGTGATGGCTTTGCGGCGGACTTGCATCATCTGTGTGACGAGAGTCATTGCGGTGCCGAAATCTGGGGAGCCGCAGTACCCGTTCACGCGGATACCATGCTTACGCAGCCGACTGACGGCCGGAGCGGTGACCATCCGGGCGCCGACCAGCCGAGGGGCCACAGCCACGGTGGCGACGACGTGAGTCCATCGCGTTTGCAGCGCGCTTTGGAAGACGGGGAAGACTTCGAGTTGCTGTTCGCCGTGCCTCCGGAGCAGGCCGCCCAAATTGTGCACGCCGGCTTGGCGGGTACTCCGGTGACGCAGGTTGGCGTACTGACCGCGGGCCGCGACGTGACCATCGAACTGGCCGGTCAAACACGTCCGTTGGAACGGCGGGGCTGGAACCACGGAGTCGGTGGAGCATGAAATGCGCTCCGTGCCTCGGTACGATCGGCAGATCATCCTCGCGTCCCACGTCCACGGTCTCCCGGAGCATCCTTGCGATGGATTTGTGCAATCGGCAGTCCTCGTCGCGTCGCCGTCTCGTCTGTCTCCACACGGCGTGCATCGTTGGCGTGCTGCTCGTCGGTTTGCTGGTGAGCGAGGAGACATTGTCGTCGCGGGCCTGCGCGCAACCGACGGACGAATTGCGCGTGCAACGCGACATTGTGTTTGCGGCTCCCGACGGTCATGCGTTGGCCCTGGATTTGTATCTGCCCCCCGCGGCATCGAATTCCGCCGCGGGCACGCGGCCGTCGCTGCTCGTGTGGGTCCACGGGGGAGCGTGGAAAGCGGGGAGCCGCCAGGACATGCCGCTCAAACAGGTGGTGCGGGCGGGGTTCGCTGTGGCGAGTGTGGACTATCGACTGTCGCCAGTCGCTCCGTTTCCGGCTCAAATTCACGACCTCAAAGCCGCCATTCGCTTTCTTCGCGCCCGCGCCGCCGACTATGGCTACTCGGCCGAGCGGGTGGGCATCTCCGGGTCGTCCGCGGGGGGACATCTGGCGGCCTTGGTGGGCGTCACCAACGACGTGGCGGAACTGGAGGGAACCGTGGGCGAGCACACCGAACAGTCTTCGGACGTGCAGGCGATTGTCGATCTCTATGGGCCGACAAACTTGACGACGATTCTGGCACAATCGACGCCCCACGGCTTGAGCGTGCGCGTGCCCGCGTTGCAGTTGCTGTTGGGAGGTCAGCCAGACGAACAGGTCGCACTCGCACGGCTGGCCAGTCCTGTGTCGCACGTCGATGCCGACGATCCGCCGCTGCTGATCATTCATGGCGATCAGGACCCGCAGGTTCCCATCAATCAATCACACGAACTGCAGGGGGCATATGCCGCCCGGCAACTCCCGTGCGAATTGTTTGTCGTGCACGGCGGCGCACACGGTGGCCCCGGCTTTGTGAGCGACGAACGGCAGGCCCACATCGCCAATTTCTTGAAGCTCCATTTGCAGGCAGCTGCGCCCACCAATCACTAACGCCCCGCCAGCCAACCGACTCGAACGGCACTCCGCCGCACGCCAGCAGCCCGTTGAACAACCATGACCTGCTCCCAGGCTGTGGTGGCGTGGGCATTGTTCAACAGGCTGTCAGCTCAAAGGTTGCAGTGGAGTTTGCGACACCACGAATGTCCGCGTTTCGCCGTCGGCCTCGAACATGACGTGAACCGTTTGCGCCCGGCCGATCCCGTGTGATTGGGTCACCACGCCGTTCCCCAGACGCGGATGGCGGACGCGGCTGCCAGTTTGAAACGCCGAGTTCGCCTCAACGGGCGTTTCCCCGGCCTGGACGGCTGCCAATTGGGCCCCCGTCATCAACAGCGGCTTCCCGCTGAACGTGGGAAGCCGTCTTCGTTCTGGCGACCCGCCCGCGGCAGAGCCAGTCCCCGCGGATGAACTAGCGTCCGCGGCCGCAACACTCGCCGACTCTTTGCCAATCCATTCCTTGGGCTCGACTCGTGTGAGAGTCATCTCGCGCAGGAACGGGCTCAGGATGGTGTGTTCGTCCTTGCCATGTCGGCGGCGGACCCCCGCGGTGGTGAGAGTCAGTTCTTCCCGTGCGCGGGTCATGCCGACAAACAGCAGGCGTCGTTCTTCTTCATCATCTTGCGACTCATCGCGGCCGGAAGCTCGCTCGTGCGGAATCAGACCCTCCTCGACCCCGGCAATCACCACGCAGGGAAACTCCAGCCCCTTGGCGGCATGCAGCGTCATGAGTGTCACGCGGCCTTTGGAATCGTCCACGTTGTCGGCGTCGCTCAGCAGGGCCATCTCTTCCAGATACCCTTCCAGTGTCGCTTCGCTCCCCGCCCGTTCGTCATAACTGCGGGCTGTGTTGAGAACCAGGTCCAGCACATCGGCGGTGTCGTCGTCCCGGCTGCTCAAATCGCTGACGGTCTGATGCCCCAGTCGCGTGCGATGCAGCAGCGTTTCCATCAGCGGGCCGACGCCCCCCGCCGTGGTCAGATCGAGTTCCCGAATGAGGTTGGCGAACTTCCAGATGGCCGTCCGCGCTGCGGGCTTCAATTCGAGGTCACGCGGCAGATCGTTGATCAGTGTCCAGACCGGAACGCCGGCCGCCGCGGCGGCGCGATACAGAATTTGCTGAGATTTCTGACCAATGGCCCGCGCCGGTCGATTGATGATCCGCCGCAGGGCTTCGTCATCTGCGCGATTGGAGAGCAGTCGCAAGTAGGCCAGCAGGTCTTTGACTTCCGCCCGATCAAAGACCTTGGTCGCCATGGCCACTTGAAACGGAATGCGGGCCTGCGTGAAAGCCAGCTCAAAGGGGGCGGCCAGGGAATTGACCCGGTACAGAATCGCAAAATCGGAATACTGCCGCTCGCCCGAGTCCACCGCGGCGGCAATCCGTGCGGCCACCGCTTGCGCCTCAGCCAAATCCGTGGGGGCCCGCAGCCAGAACACGGGCCGGCCATCTTCGTTCGCGGTCCGCAGACTCTTCGCGCGACGGTTCCGGTTGTGGTGAATGAGTTCATCCGCCGACTTCAGGATCAGTCCGGTACTGCGGAAATTTTCTTCGAGCCGATAGACGGTGTGACGCGGAAAATCGGCCTCGAAACGCCGCAAGTTGGCGGAACTGGCTCCCCGCCAGCCATAGATGCTCTGGTCGGGATCGCCGGTGACGCAGAGATTCCCGTGAGCAGAGGCCAGCGCCGCCACAATGCGGTACTGCGCCGTATTGGTATCCTGGTACTCGTCGACCATCAGGTATTCGAACCGCTGCGACAACTGCTCCCGCAGGCCGTCGCCGTCGGCCAGCAACTCGGCCACGTGGACCAGCAGGTCGTCGAAATCGCAGGCATTGTTTTCGCGCAACAGTTGCTGGTAGCGGGGGTACGCGCTGGCCACCACGGCCTCAAAATGACTGCCGGAATGCTCCTCGTGCCGCCGTCGGTACGCGGCGGCTGAGATCAGCTCGTTCTTGGCTTTGCTGATCGCGTGGCCAATGCGGCCGGGGGGGTAGTGCACCGGGTCAATGTCGAGATCCTTGAGCACCCGCCGCAGCAACTGGCTCTGGTCTGACGTGTCGAAAATGCTGTAGTTGGAGTCGAGCCCCGCGGACCGGGCGTGAAAACGCAACAGCCGGGCGCAGAACCGGTGAAACGTGCTGATCGTCATGCCGGTGATCGACGTCAGCCTGGCGACCCGTTCGGCCATTTCGCGGGCCGCTTTGTTGGTGAAGGTGATCGCCAGCACGCTGCGACCGGGCACGCCCGACTCCACCAGCCGACGAATTCGGTGCGTCATGACCCGGGTTTTGCCAGACCCCGGACCCGCGAGCACCAGCAGCGCCCCGGGTCCGTGTGCGACCACCCGTGACTGCACATCCGTCAGTCCGT
>JBGSIP010000601.1:0-3795 GCA_041742495.1 Planctomycetaceae bacterium | reverse complement strand
CGCCGGGGGCGACTCCCTGATTGTGGCGCTGGCCGCCGGGCGCGTGGTCCGCCTTGATGCGACCGGCGGCCCCAGCGGCAGCCTGAATCTGTCGCGTCAACTTTCGGGGCCAATCGTCCGACACGAGTCGCGGCTTGCGATTGCCGCGTTTGACGGCGTGTGGCATGCGTTTGATGAGAGCGCCTTTGCACCTTGGACCGCCCCCGCTGATCCCGCGGTTGTACCAGAGCCGACGCCCCTGGTACCGGCTACCGAAGCCTTGAGCGAGTCGTCACAGGTGCAACCGTGAGCCATCTCGCGACGATCGATCATCACCCTTTGTGGCGGCGATGGCTGGCGTTGTGCGTGGCCGTCTGGCTCGGACAGGCCATCGCCGTCGAAGCCATGGCGCAACCGGAATCGCCCCCCGAGAATGTCAACGATCTGCCGTTTGTGACCGACTTGCCCGTCCCCTCGCTGGCTGACCTGCTGACAGCCCGCCCCTACGACTGGATTGTGCTGAAGAATCAAAGGGTGTTCGTCGTCGAACCTCTGGTGTTGCGCCCCAATGGCCTGGCCGCTCAGGCTGCGTATGCGGCCGAGCTGACCGCCTGGGTGACTGCAGGTGGCGTCCCGTCCACACTCACCAACGGTGCCCCCGGCGACGGCGAACTGGACCCGGAAGAACCGCGGTCCTTGGCCGAAGTCCGGGCGTTACGCGTCAAGCTGGAGCAAATTCAGATTCGGCTGGTCAACGATCTGAATGATGAGATCTATCTCCTCCCCGTCAAAGACATCGAGCGGGTGGTGTATTTTGAGGATCTCATGCTGCAACGAGTCGACGCGCTGTTGAAGGAGAATGAGCTTCGGAAAGCCTTTGACCTGTTGGCTCGGGTGGACCAACGGGCGCGCGACGCCTTTGCCTCGCTGTCCCAATCACGCGTGCAGGCGAAAGCGATTCCCGAAGATCGCCTGTGGCCGGGCTACTCACAACGCCTGAACGACTTGCTGCTGCGTGAGGCCCGGCAGTTGACCACCGATCAGAATTATGACCTCGCCCTGACCAGGCTCGAGGCGATTCCTCCCGAAGCGTTTCGTCAGCTTCAAGGTGTGCAACTGACGGACGAAGTGGGACAGATTCTGATTCAGCAGGCGCTGGCGGACGGCAATCGTCCCAAGGCCCGCTATTACTTTCGTCGCATCGAGAAATTGGCCCCGTCGCTGGAGTGGTTGCCCGGTCTGCGCGAGGGATGGATCGCCGAAGCCCGACGCGCGGAGACAGCAGCGCGCAACGCCGCCCGTCAAGGGAAATTTGATGTCGCCGCTGATGCCACACTGGAAGCGGTCAGCTTGTGGCCGCCGCTGCCGGGGCTCGCAGACCTGCTGCGTGTCCGCTTCCGTCGGTACCCGATTCTGCGCATCACCATTCCCCGGGAGAACGGAGAACTCAGTCCGCTGGATCGATATCGCGCCGAGCTAGCGCACATGAGCACGTATCGGCTGTTTGACATCACTGCGATTGCCGGTGGCGCGCCGGTCTATCGCTCAGAATTCGTGGAGGACTGGGAGCCACGCGATCTGGAACGGCAATTGGTGCTGCGGTTGACAGATTCGGGGCCAAAACCAGCCCGTCCCCCACTCACATCGCTGGCTGTGGCGAACCTGCTGCTTGGTCGACTGAATCCCGCCGGACCGCAATATGACGAGCGTCTGGCCGATTTCGTCGCGGGATTGCAGGTGACGGCCGTCGATGAACTGGCCGTTCGTTTCGCCACGATCCCGCGCTCCAGCGAGGCCCTGCTGGCGATTCCGTTGTTCACGGGTGACGCGACTGTCGATTCCGTAGCAGTGGACGATTTGGCAGCCAACAAGACGGTCGCCCGCAGGTTTGAGCGAGTTGGCCAGGATGTGGTCGGTGCCGATCGATATCAGCGGACGCAAGGTCGCATCGACGAGGTGGGGGCCAACACGGTGCAGGAGCTGAGAATTCATTTCTCAGGGGGCTACCTCGATTGCCGCAATCGCATGTTGCGCGACGAGGCCGACTACCTGCCCATGGTTCACCCGACGGATGTGGACGACTTCGCCCGTGACCCGCGATTTTTTGTCCAGCCTTATCAACAGACGGCCGTGCACCTCATCCAGTTTCGACCAGACAGTCCGTTGATGAAACTGCCGGAGCTGCGTCGCGCGCTGCAATTGGCCCTCGATCGACAGGCGATTTTTGACACCATCTGGCAGGGGCGTGGTCCGCGCAACTACGGCGGGTTGGTTTCAGGGCCATTCCCATCGCGGTCGCCTGCCAACAACCCTGCCGTGCAGCCCGCGGATCAGGATCTGCTTTCGACATTGGCGCTGGTCTTCGTGGCGCGCAAGAATACCCCCAGCCTGCCCCCGCTGCGGATGGCAGTGGAAGCAGACCCGCTGATGGTGGCATCCGCAGAACAAATGGTCGGTATGTGGCAGCGGGCGGGGCTTGAGGTCGAACTCGTCACCGATCCTGGCCAGGTGGATTCGTGCTCTCTGTTGTATCGCCGCGTGATGATGCTGGATCCCAGTCTGGAACTGTGGCCATTTCTCACCATGCAGCCGCGGGCCCGCATGGAAGATCTGGCGGTCTTTCCTGACTGGCTCGCGGAAGAGTTCCTGAAGCTGGAACGGACTGCCGACTGGCCCGCTGCGGTTTCGCAACTGCAGCAGTTGCATCGTTACCTCGAAGCCAACGTTCTGGTGCTGCCGCTGTGGGAAGTGCAGGAGTACGCCGCGGTGCGCAAACTGGTGCGTGGCTATCCCAACGAACCTCTGAACGCGTTTGATGGGATCAACGACTGGATTGTCGACCCGCCACTCGAAAGGTTGACGGAGCAATGAGCAATTCACTCGGGTTGCGCCGACTGCTGGCGCTTGTACTCTTGCTGACCTCTGGCAGTTTGAGCATGTCGGCGCTTTGGGCACAGGAGGATCGCACGGCGGCCTCCTCCGCGGACAGCGCAACGTCCGTTGACGAGCCGACTCCTGGCGGTCCTCTCATCTCGGCCGACGAAGTGCCGCCGTGGGAACCGCCGCCGGTCAACGAACAGCTTGCCGAAATCACCCCGGATCGCTGGTCGAGTGAGGAACGGGACTGGGCTCGTCGTCGTCTGCGCGCAACGATCATTGTCGAAATCGATACCAACGCGGCGGAACTCGCTGCGCGTCAACCGGCTTTCGCCAGCGCTCTGCCAGATGAACTGCGACGCGTGTGCGGAATTGGTTTTGACGCCGATGTTTTGTGGTCCGGTCGCTGGAAGCTTCCCGCAGTGCTGTTTCAGAACTCCGCCCAGTCATCCGCAGACTCCACACTGCCTTCTGGCACCGAGTGCGCCTTCCGTTACGAACGTTCTCTGGCAGGTTGCGACAAACTGTTCTGCGCTCGACTCACTTCCGGCTTGGGCAATTGGGAGTGGAGTGTCCGCGAGTGGGACGTCTTGCTGGAAGATTGGTCCGCACCCCGGCGCAAGTCGCTGCTGGATGCCGACCGGGCCCTCAGTGACCTCGCAGTGCTCGTGCAACAGGTGTTGCGCCCGCTGCTGCTGTTGAAGCCGGCTCCCAGCGGTTCGCTGCTGGGAATTGCCTGGGGTGGTCAAGCGACTTCGCTGTCCGTTGGTCCGCAGGTGGGCCAACACTTGCGGGTGATGACCGTTTACCGCGACAAAGCGGGAGCCATTCAGGCACGTCGTCCGATTCCGTGGACCTATCTGACGATTGAAGCGACCGACGGCGTACTCTGCCGCGGCCTGCCGCAAACCGCGTTTCGGGGAGCGCTGGGGACTGTCG
>JBGSIP010000600.1:0-10557 GCA_041742495.1 Planctomycetaceae bacterium | reverse complement strand
GTGTGCCAGACGCCCGGCCTGGTGGCGAATCCGTTGTTTGTCTATGGCGGAGTGGGCTGCGGCAAAACGCATCTGCTGGAATCGATCTGCCATCGACTCAAAACCAGCCGGCCCGATCTGGTTGCTATCTCGCTGTCGTCCGAAGGTTTCTCGAACCTCTACACCGACGCGTTGCGCGCCAACGCGATGCCCGGTTTCCGCCAAAAAATCCGCTCGGTCGATGTGCTGATTCTCGACGACCTGCAGTTCCTCGACGGCAAGCGAAACTTTCAGCAGGAATTCCTCAATACGTTGCGCGATATGGAACGCCGTGGCCAGCAAGTGGTGTTGGCGGCTGACCGGCATCCGCGGCTCATGCACCAGTTCTCGCCGGAACTCGTCACGCGGTTCCTCTCCGGGGTTTGCTGTCGCGTTCTGCCGCCCGACCTGGAGACGGGACGCCAGATCGCCGTGCGGCATGCGGCGGATCTGGGTCTGACGTTCCCACCGGAAGCGATCACCGATCTGGTGCGCCGGTTTCCGCATAGCGTTCGCGAGTTGCGCGGTGCCATCAGCACTCTTGCCTCCGTCCATCGCGGGACGGGGATGAAGTTGACACTCACCAATCAGCGCCGGTGTTTGTCCGATTTGCACCGGGAATGCGTGCGCCTGGTTCGGCTGCCCGACATCGAACGTGCCATCTGCGAAGCGTTTGGCGTGGATCCGGAAGATTTGCGGTCCGACACCCGCCGCCGCAATGTGGCGCACCCGCGCATGCTGGCCATGTACATCGCCCGCCGGCTCACATCGGCCGCCTATCAGGAAATTGGTCGCTACTTCGGCGGTCGGAACCACAGCACGGTTGTGTCGGCTGAAAAGACAATCGCCGACTGGGTCACGCGGGAATTGCCTGTCCGGGTTGGTTCGCGCGACGTCTCCGCGGCAGAATTCATCGCGTCGATTGAACGCCAACTGACGGCCGCGTCGTAACGCCGCATCCGGCGAAGCACAGTTCGCGGAAACCCTCTGGGTTTCGCTGTGTCAGTCTCCCGACCGCCCCAGCAGCAGTACCCACCCCAATCGCTCACCTCCGCGTCCCAATCGTGCGGCCGCAGGCACAAACCCCCCGCGGGGGGCGGTATTGACGTCAGATTGGCGTCCGGCCTAGGTTTCCCCATGATGAGCCGGTGTCTGTCTGTGGCCCGCTCGCGCTGGCATCAGTTTGCGCTGGCATCGGGGGCGATCTGCCGCGACGGATGTTGTTTCCGCCGGGCCGACGAAATTCCATAGGGCGACACGGTCGTGCTGACGCTGCTGGACCGCTATTTCCTGTCCCGGTTTGTATCGGTCTTCGCCATCTTTTTTGCGGCGACGATGGGGCTGTTCACGGTCATTGATGGATTCACGCGGCTGGATGATTTTCAGCATGCGCTGGGGGATGCAGATCCGGCGTCTGTGCTGCTCGAAATGGCCCGCCATTATTGCTATCAGGCGTGCCTGTTGTTTGACATGGCGGCGCCGTCACTGTCGATGGTGGCGGTGATGGCCGTGCTGGCGCTGATGTTGTGGCAGGGAGAATTGAATCCCATTCTTTCGGCCGGCATTCCTGCGAACCGGCTTGCCATTCCGTTTGTGTTTGGCGTGCTGGGAATCAGCGGACTAGTGGCCGCCAACCAGGAATGGGTCATCCCCCGGATTGCCGACCAGTTGCAGATGCAGCATGGCGGCAAAGCCGATCAGGGTCTGGATGTCGAGCCCAGTTACGACTTCAACCAGGTGCTGATTGCCGGGGACGAAATTCTGCTGGGTGAACGCCGCCTGCGGAGTCCGGAATTCACGCTCCCCAATTCCAGCTTTGCAGAGGATCTGGTCACCATCCGCGGGATCGACGCGGTGTACTACAAGGCCACGTCCGAACATGCGGCGGGCTGGTTGATTCGCAGCCCTGACATTGCGTTCGAGGCCCTGCACCTGACGGACTATGGTCGCTCCAATCTGCAGCCCGTGGGGCGCGAAGGGGCGCTGTTTCTCGCCTCGGACATCAGTGCGGACCAGTTGGCCAATCGTGGCAAGAGCTTCCGCTACCTGTCCACGGCTGATCTCATTCACCGCATTCGCCAGCCCAGCCAGATGGGGGCCATGGCCACGGGGCAGGCGTTGCTGCTCCACGAGCGTCTGACCCGGCCGTTGCTGGGAATTGTCGGCGTGTTCATGGTGTTTCCGGTGGTGGTTCGCAAGGAGTCGCGAAGTCTCGTGGTCGATATGGCCGTTTGTGCAGGTCTACTGGGGGGGGCGTTCGGGTTACAGCAGGGGCTGCAGTTTTTGGCGACGGCAGAACTGGTCCCGCCTGATGTGGCGATTTGGAGTTCGCTGGTGATTTTGGCCGGCTTGGCGGGGTGGTTGTCGGGATCGTTGCGCACGTGAGGGACGGGCTGGTCGGCTGCGGGACACCCCTCAGAATGCAACTGAGGACTTTCTTGAGGTTTGTGCTTGTGATATCGTGACCCACGCTCGCCCGCGAAGGGGCAGTTATGTCCCGGCACGAAATCGATTTCATGGTTTTCATTTCGACGCGTCACCACATTTAGGCAGGGCACGCATCTATGGTCGTTCGCGCGACGTCCTCCCGTTCGAAGTTTCACCCCAATTCGTACGAGTTTGTGTTTGCGGCCCTGCGGTATACCCAGGAAATGCTGGACCGCGAGACCACGGCCGATGCCGACGATGACACGCACGCCCACATCAGCGGGCAAGAGTTGCTCGAAGGGGTCCGCCAACTGGCCAAGCAGCAGTTTGGACTGATGGCCACCACCGTGTTTCGGCAGTGGGGCATCACCAAGACCGACAACTTTGGCGAGATCGTGTTTGAGCTGATCGACCGCGGCGAAATGCGCAAGACCGATCAGGATTCACTCGACGACTTCTGCAACGTTTACGACTTCCAACGGGTGTTCGATCTCGAGTACGAGGTAGACGTCTCCGCCGCGCTGAAAGCGGCCGGTGCCAAATCGGTGTGAGCACCGACGAGTCCACAGGAACAACGGGCATGGATGCAGTGGCAGACGCGGCAAAGTCCCGCGAACACATTCCCGCTGACGCAGGACTGCAATCCGTTCCGCCGACCCTTGTTGCCCCTGCCGCGCCCGGGAGCGATCGCCTGGCAGAGGGCAAAACCGCCGGGCTCGGCGTGCGCTGGCTGGTCGGTCTCATTCTGGCTTTCGGGTGGATTGCGTTCCTCGTTGTGCTCGCCGTGCGGACAGCCAACCCGCAGCTTGTGCCGGCAGAAGTTCTTTTTGCTGCCGATGTCCTGGGCCGCGGAACCTGTACTGCCGTTGACCCGGCGAGGCGCGAACTGAAGATCAGTGAGTGGATCTCCTGGAACCCAACTGCGGGGGCGCGTCCCGAGATTCTGCGCGTCCGGTGGCCCGCCGATGCGGCCCCTCCCGTGGCCGGAGAATGCTACTTCGGACTGGCGGCCCCCAAGGGAGAAAACGGCGATTGGAGCGTCGTGGCCTACGATGGCCAGGCGCTCTTCCCAGTCACACCGCTGACGGCCGAACAGATGCTGCGGTGGAAGGATTCGTTGTGGGTCGGCGGGAAAGCCCCGGAATTGCCCGAACCTCTTGCGGCGGATTCGGTGTCGCAGTAATCTTCGCGAGAGATCCGCCGCTGTAGCTCAGCTGGCAGAGCGACGCTTTCGTAAAGCGTAGGTCGGGGGTTCGAATCCCTTCAGCGGCTCTTCAAACGGAAAGACTTGCAGCGCGACATGGTCGCTGCAAGTCTTTTTCAGTTCATGGTTTGTTGCCCGAACGTCCCGCTTGCGGGCGAGGGCCTGGTGCCACGCTCGCACTGCCAGAAGCCCGGTGACCGCTGTCGCAACCGCTACTGCGCTGGCAGGTCCATGACCGGGGGCATGGTGTCTGTGAACGGGGCTTTGATCCGCCGCAGTTCTTCCACGGCCCGGCTGCGCAACCGCAGGGTCAGGTCCTGTTGGCCGGGCTGGCGGGCCAGATTCACCAACTCTTCCGGATCTGCCGCCAGATCGTAGACCTCTTCCATTTCGCCAGCCAGCAGATTCCGAATGTACTTGTACTGCCCATCCCGAATCAGCACCCACCAGGGGACGTCCCCCGTGTGGGTCAACTCGGCATAATCGGTGGGAATTTCGGCGGTGTCCGCGCCGTAGTGGTCGGCGGTGTGCATCAGCAAGGTGGGACGCTGCCAGGCCGCATCGGTCGGTTTGTCCGCGGGATGGTCCAGCAGCGGCCGCATGTCACGCCCGTGCATTTCCCAGGGTTCTGGCAACCCGGCAAAACCGAGCAGCGTGCTCGTCAAGTCGGCCCCATTCACGGGTACCGGGCAGACAGCACCTTGGGGCAACTGCGTTGGCATTGCGACAATCAACGCCGAGGCGATATTGGCATCGTAGGGAGCCACCTTGATGCTGCAGCCATGTTCGCCGTGCGCAAATCCCTGGTCGGCCGTGTAGACCACCAGCGTGTTGTCGTATTGCCCCGACTCGCGCAGCGCCGTCACCAGCCGACCGACCCCTTCATCCACAGCCAGGTTGCATTCGTTGACCTGCTGCAGCCAGGCGTCGAGCGGCATCCCGGGGACATTGTGATCGAAGTTGGTCGCCTTGCGGGCCTTCCCCAGTTTGGCGGGGCGGCCTTGGGCATCGGAAACCCAGGCTTGGGTAATTTCCAGGTAAGCCGGCTTATCGGGCCGCGGGCCAAAGATGTCGGCCGGAACCGGAGCACTCTGGCCGGCATACGCACCGACGTGCCGCGCTGCAGGGGTCGTGGGACCATGAATGGCCCCGTAGCACAGCCACAAAAACCAGGGCTGGTCGGCCGTGCGATGCTGGCCGCGAATGTACTCTTCGGCCCACAGCGTGTAGTTGTCTGTGGAATAACCGGGGTCGGGTGTGGGCTGCACCACCCCGTTGATGGCCAGCACCTGATCTGTGTAATACGCCCCGGCATTGTCGGGCTGCCCGGGGCGATTCCAGACAACCTGATAGTCCCAGTCCCGGCCAAAGCCGGTATCGACTCCGGTGTGCCATTTGCCAATCTGCGCGGTGTGATAGCCGTGTTGGCGCAAAGCGGCTGGCCAGAACGGACAGCGCTGTGGATCGTAGGTGCTGGCGGGATACGGCCCTTCCATCCGCATCGTCTGCACGCCAGATTGCAATTTGCCAGTCAGGAGCGTGGCCCGCGAGGGCATGCACCACGCACCCAGATACGCCCGCTCAAAGCGAACACCCGTTTCAGCCAGTGCATCGATGTGCGGCGTGCGGACCCAGGCGGGAGTTTCGGGATAGCAGCCAATCGTGCGGTAGGGCTGATCGTCAGCAAAGATGAACAGAATATTCGGTCGCTCTGCCGCCGCAACGCGGCGGCTCGTCGCGCAATCGCCGATGGGCAACCCCAACCCTCCTGCCACGACGACCAGCAACAGGGGGTAGAGTCTGATGGGCATGGGCAGGGCTCCTGTCGGCGATCGGGGCAGCAAGGCAGGGGAGGGGCAAAGTCAATTGGCGCACGGCAACACGACAGTGCCAACATTCTGCCGCGGCCCAGATCAAATCGAGATGGACCACGCCAGGCCAGTCAACACGCCAGCAAGTGTTGCCTGCTGGTTTGCCAGCGCGGGCTGGCGATGTCAAGTCACTTCGACCCGTGTCGTGATTGTGCACTGCGGGCGGTGACCTAGTTCATGCGCGGCTGGCGCTGGCCATTTGTCGCACTGTCGCTCGCCAAGGTCCGGTCCGCCCCGCGTCAAATACCGCGTGGGTCTCCAAGAATTGACAAGTTGCGCATTACGACGCCGATCCAAGCTCAGCTGTGGTTCACCGGCCGGCGCTTCGCAGGGTCGGGTTGCCGTCTGTGAGGTGCAAGTTCGGATCGGACCCGCAAAACCGTGTCTCAGCCTCTGAAAAACGTGCCGCGACAGTTGCAATGAATCGACGATTTGGGGACGCTAAATTCTTAATCGTTCATTCCCCGCTCGCCGCGGATCGGCCAGTAAAAATCGGTATCCGTCCGCGTGTAGCCCCCCCCGCCTGAGGATGCTTTATGCCGGGCTTGCAGTCTCGTCGTTCGTTTCTGGCTTCCACTCTCGCGACCGCGGGTGCTATCGCGCTGCCGTGGGGGCGTTCTGCGGGGGCCAGCCTCAGTTCGCTCAACGATGTCCGGCTGGGCTTCATTGGCTGCGGTGGGCGGGGCGGAGAACTTCTCAAAGCGTTCTCCGGACTCGACGGCGCCGTGGTTGCCGGGCTGTGTGACGCGGATACTAGCCGCGTGGATGCCATCGCCAAGCGTTTTCCCCAAGCCCGCAAGTTCAACGATCTGCGTGATCTGGTTGCCGATCCGAATCTCGATGCCGTCGTGGTTGCCACCTGCAACCACTGGCACTGTCTGGCCGCCATCTGGGCCATGGAAGCGGGCAAGGATGTCTACGTGGAAAAGCCGCTCTCTCACACGCAATGGGAAGGTCTGCAGACCGTCAAGACGGCACGCAAGCTGTCACGCATCTGTCAGATGGGGACGCAGCAGCGGTCCGATCCCCTGCAGGCCGAGATCAAACAGTTTCTGCATGAAGAACGGGCCCTCGGCGCGATTCAGTCCGCCCGCGTGAATCGCTTCGGAGTTCGCGAGCAGATTGGCAAGCGAACCGAGCCACTCCCCATTCCCAAAGAGGTCAACCACGACCTGTGGCTGGGCCCTGCGCAGGATGAGCCCATTTACCGAGACAAGCTGCATTACGACTGGCACTGGGATTTCAACACCGGCTCGGGAGAAATGGGCAACTGGGGCGTCCATGTGCTCGATGACTGTCGCAACAACGTGTTTCTCGACAAGGTCACGCTGCCCAAGCGGATCTTCGGCGGTGGTGGACGGGTGGTTTACAACGACGCGGGCAACACGCCCAACGTGCATTTCATCTACTTCGACACCGGCTCGATTCCTGTGGTCATCGGGCTGTCGAATCTGCCCGCAGCTCCTGGCAGCAACAAGTCGCCCAAGCATCCCGGGGCCGGCAGCGGCTACATCGCGTATTGCGAAGGGGGACGCCTCGAAGGTCAGCGCGGCCGCGCGGTGGCTTATGACAACAACGACAAGGTCGTCCGCGAATTCAAGGGGGACGGCGGGATGGGACGCCACCAGCAGAACTTCCTGGACGCTGTCCGGGCCCAGGATCGCTCATTGCTGAATACGGAAGTCGCCGTGGGTCACGCCAGCACGGGCTGGTGCAACCTCGCCAACGTGGCCTTCCAGGTCGGGGCACCGCTCGCCGTGGCGGACGCCCGCAGCGTCGACGTTCCCCAGTGGCAAAGCATGGTCGACGAAATGCAGACCCACCTGAATGCGCATGGCCTGAAGCTCGACGACGCGCAACTGCGGTTGAGCCCCATGCTGGAAGTTGATGTTGCCAGCGAGCAGTTCGTCGGCTCACACAGTGCCGCTGCCAACGGCTTCCTCAAGCGCGAGTATCGCAGCGGGTTCGAAGTCCGCGAAGTGGTCTAGGATCATGGCTGTGCACACCCGGCGGCTGGCTGTGATACAGTCGCCGGGCCTTTTGTTTCCTGCAACGATGGTCACTGCCATGCAAATGTGGTCCCGGCTTGTGTGGTCCTTGGCCAGTGTGGGTCTGGTTCTGCTGGCGCTGCCGCCTGTCGTCACGCTCGCCGCGCCACCGTCCGAGTTGCCGCTGGTCTTTGCAGAAGACTTTGAGGCCGGGCACGGCCGCTGGGATCTGGCCGATCCCGCCTCATGGGCCTTGGAAAACCACGGTCGAGGGCACAGCCTGTGTATCACGCAGCGCGAAAGTGCCTACCAGCCCAAGGTGCGCAGCCCCTTGCACGTGGCGCTGATCAGTGACGTCAAACTCCATGAGTTTGTCCTTACGTTCGACGTCAAGAGCACGAAAGACACTGGCAATCACCGAGACTGCTGCGTCTTGTTTGGGCATCAGGACGCAGAGCATTTCTACTACGTCCACTTGGGGGCCAAGCCAGACCCGGCGAGCGGGCAGATCATGATTGTGAACGGCGAACCGCGCCGGCCACTCACCCAAAACACCCAGCGGGTCCCTTGGGGTGCGGACTGGCATTCCGTGAAGGTCCAGCGCACGGCCGGGTCGGGTCTCATTCAGGTGTATTTCGATAGTCTTGACCAGCCACTGATGGAGATCTCGGACACCACCTTCGGCAGCGGCCGCATCGGACTCGGTTCGTTCGACGACATGGACGCGTTCGACAACATCCGGCTGTACGGCACGCCGTAGGGCGCTCCGTGAAAACCCACAAGGCCCGAACAAGTCGGTGCTCGGTGCCGTTCGCACTCTGATTGATGAACTCACGGAGTCACAGAGGCACAGAGCTGCATGAGAATGAGATTGGAACGTTGATCGTCGGCCACGTGGTCCATTTGCGCCAGGATCTGGGTCCAGGACTTCTGGAGTAGGTACTTTCTTCTCACGGGCTTAAGCTTGGGTACCTATTGGATTTCGTTAACGCCCAGATGAAGGATGGCATCACTCGAATCGTCCATGGCGAGTTGAGAATCTTTCTCCGTGCCTCCGTGCCTCCGTGCCTCCGTGAGAACCCACCTCATGGATCGGTCGCCGGTTCCGGCTGTGTGGTCGGTGGCGGAGCAGGTGCGGCAGCCGCGGCAGGTGACTCGCGACGCAGTTGCAGCAGGTCTTTGCTCAGGAAGAACTGCCACGCCTGCTCCTTGGCATTCCAGTTGATCGCAGTCAGGAAGTGTTCGCTCTTCTCGCGGTCCCAGTCGAACACCACCTCCCCTGTGTGGCGATCCAGCATAATCAACTGCGTGCCCCGTTCCCGAGACCGCACGTACTGGCCACCCAGCAGCACTCCCGGCAGATCGGTGGGGACGTTCGAAACCCAGTGCAGGCCCGGCGAATCGAACTTCCAGCGGATGCGTCGCTGCTCAAGATCAATGGCGACCAGCGGTCCTTCCACCACGCGTTCCACTCCGGTCACCAGTGAACGCATGGTGTTGGATGAGGTGGTCCGATGCACCTGCAGACTCAACAACATGTCGCCGCGTGACACATCCGCCCAGATGATGGAGGAGTTCGCCAGTTCGGGCAGCTCCAGTTCAAAAGAGTCCCCTGTCTGCAGGTGAAACAGCGTCAGCCGCGTGCCATTGCTCACGTGCATCCACTGCTCGTCAGAAGTCATGCCGGTCTCGCCGACCGAGAGATCAAATCGAAAACGCTCTTCACCCGTGAGCACGTTCTGTTTGACAAAGGCGACCGCCTCGCCGTGTTCTTCGTGGCGCAGAATGTAGGGGAACTCAATGGTCAGCCAGTTGGCCAGCGGGCCGGTGTCGGCGGCCAGTCCCGGACGCGGGCGGCCATCGAGCACCGAGTGCAGTTGCCGCAGATCGTTGTTCTGGTTGACGGTCAGCAGTGCCGTTTCGTGCGCCGTGTTGCTGGAACCATACAGCGCCACAAACTGTGTCTCGAGCACGCGCGACCACAAGCGGTTGGCCGCGGAGAATTTCCAATCGTCGTAATTCACAATCCCCAGTTGCGGTCCGCCGCTGATGTCGATGGCCACGAGTTGATCCTGCACGGTGTAGATCAGCCGGCCGCGTCCATCGGTGGTCAGGCGATATTTGAGCGTCGGGGGGAGTGTGAAGGAGTGCCGTGAAGACACCATCGTGGGGGAAACGGGCTCCACCCACAGCGGGTCGGGCCCGGCCGACAGCACGTCGAAGGCGACCAGGCCGCGTTCGCAGGCAATCACCACCACCGAGCCATCAATGGCCACACGGAATGAAGGCATCTCGGACAACGACGTTTCAAACGGACATCGTCCGCGGAACACCCGCTCGCCCCGGCGATTGACCACTTCAATCTGCCGCAAGACGGTCGCTGTGACCTGCCAATCCTGCCCCATCAGTCCGCGACGTGATTCCACCGTGAGCGGATTGGCGGCGCTCTTGCCTCCGCCATCGGTCAGTTCGCCCAGCACCCACGGTCCCGAACTGATCGCAGCCTCCTCGTCTGAGTTTACGTCCCCGGGCGCAGCGCCCGCGATTTGCGAGGCCAGTTCGAGCCCTGTTTGGCCCTCCGCATTCTGCTGACCTGCAAGTTCACCGGTCAGCACGGCCAGATACGGCGTCGCGAGTTCCGGCCGCTGATGCGCGTGCAGTAACTGGGCGATGATTGCCAGTGCCGTTACCCGGCGGGCAGGCTCGTCGCTGGCCGCCACAATTTCCAGTTCACGAATGGCAAACGTGAGATCGGTGTCCGTCAGCCGGGCAGCCGCCGCGGGAGCGAGCAGAGAGCGCAACCCCGCCAATCGCAGTTCGTCAGCCAGCGGATGCCAGCCCACCTGTTGCAATCGCCGCCGCAGCACCAGCAGCGACTCCTCGGCAGTCTCGCGGCTGGCTGTCAGAATCCACTCGCGCAGTGGGGGCTCAAGCTCGCGGTGGTCGTTCACTGTCTGCCAGATGGCCTCGCTGATCCACGCATCGATCTGCAAAGAGAACTCTGCGGAGAGCGCCACGGGAGTCAAATCCGAAGCCGCGGAACGACGGG
>JBGSIP010000599.1:0-12343 GCA_041742495.1 Planctomycetaceae bacterium | reverse complement strand
AGGCGCTGGAAATCGCCGTCCAGACCGACGGGGCCTACAACCCCGTGGCGGGCCGCCTAATTCAGCTTTGGCGCACCGCCCGCCAACAGCAGGCGATTCCCAACGAGGCAGACATCGACTCCGCCGTCGCCGCCGCCCGCTGGCGCAGTGTTCAGCTTGACCCCGCCGCCAGTACGGTCAGGTTCGATAGTCCAGGTCCCGCGTGGGATCTGGGGAGCATCGGGAAGGGGTTTGCCCTCGATCGCGTTGCCGCGGAGCTGACAACAAATGGCATCACCAGCTTTTGCCTGCAGGGGGGGCACAGCAGCATCCTGGTGCAGGGGGATCACATTCCGGGGCGTGGCTGGCCGATTGGCTTGCGCGATCCGCTGCGGCCGCAGCAACTGATGGCCACGCTGTGGCTGACACAAGGGGGATTTTCATGCAGCGGCGGAACGGTGCAGTCCTTTCGCCATGCGGGCCAACGCCTGGGGCACATCATTGATCCCCGCACCGGCTGGCCGGCTGCCGGATTCTCGACTGTCATCGTGCTCGCCCCCACCGCCGCGCAGGCCGATGCACTCTCCACGGCATTTTATGTGTTGGGACCGGAAAACGCAGACAGATACTGGAATCAACTCATCCAGGCCGATACAAATATTGGTGCACTCCTTGTCCCGCAGACGCAAGCCGGACAATCCCTGCCGCCGCGGCTGCTGGGGATCGATCCGGATCGCATCACGTTCGCCCGCTGACACCTGGCGCCCACGTTCTGCGGCGTCGTGCTCCCCCAACCGTCCCAGGCTTTCGTGCTTCCTGCAACGTTTGGCAGCACTGAGTCTCGATTGGCCTGCCGCTGGCGGGCTGGACCATGTGGCGATCTCGGTGCTGTAAAACCGGGGCGGAAACGACGGTGAGTTCATCTGTGTCAGACAAGGCGTCCCGGCGAGACAACGTGTTTCGTCGCGTACCCGTTCCGTGTGTGGCTTAGTTGGAGTGTGTCGGTGGCGGACCCGCGTCGGCTCGGACTTCTGGCGATCACGCTGCTGGTGGTGGTGCGTTTGGCCATCGGCTGGCAGTTGCTGTACGAAGGGATGTGGAAACTGCACACGCAGACTTCCTCCCAACCCTGGACGGCCGAGCCGTATCTCAAAAATGCTCAATGGCCTCTGCGGAGCTACTTTCGCAATCTCACCGGCGATCCCGATGACCTGAACTGGCTTGACCAGCAGCGGGTGCAGGCCCGGCTGGATGACTGGGTAGCCCGCTTTTCCGCACATTACCAGTTGAGCGACGCGCAGCGCGTTTCACTGGCACGACTGGTCGTAGGCCCCGCCGACTTTCGCGTTCCGCTGGAGCAACTCCCTCCGGGCGTGGCCATTCCCGAGAACCTCAGTAAGACCGTTCGGTTTGACGCCGAAGCCAAGCGGCTGATCGTCGATGGTCAGTTGCACCTGCATCCGTCAGAAGTCCAGCGCCTGCTGGATCTGGTTCGCGATCGCCCCGCTGACGACGCCGCCGCGGCCGCGTTCCGCAAAGCCGTGGGCGAAGTTTTTGCGGCGGCAAGCAAGCTCTCCCCACGCGAAAAAATCGGTGTGCTATTAACCGGTGACCCAGCCCGCGCTGGTGTCATTCTGGAAGATCAGCGCGGCTCCAGCGACTACCAGCGGATGGGCGAAATTGATGTGTATCGCAGCCTCGTCGAACAGCTCGAAACGCGCGTCGCCGCGGCTGACGTCTCCTTCGAATTTGACCACGCCACGTACTTGCAGAAAAAGACACAGGAAAAACGAGCCGAAGTCGTCGGTCCCGTCAAACAGGTTTTCACGGACGTCCAAAGTCGGGCCATGACCCTGCTGGAGCCGGGCCAGTTTGCCCGTGGCCCGGTGCCCCAACCGTGGACTCAACTGCGGCAGGCCGACCTGGCCACGATGTACGGGCTGACGATTGTTGGTGCTCTGCTCATCGCTGGCCTTGCCACGCGTTTTGCCTCGCTCGGCGGAGCGACGCTGCTGCTGATGTTTTACCTCGCCTACCCGCCGCTGCCCGGCTATCCCGATCCTCCAGGCGTCGAACACGCGGTGGTCGTCAACAAAAA
This sequence comes from Planctomycetaceae bacterium, assembly GCA_041742495.1. Classification (GTDB taxonomy): domain Bacteria; phylum Planctomycetota; class Planctomycetia; order Planctomycetales; family Planctomycetaceae; genus JBGSIP01. The sequence continues at coordinate 10,266 of JBGSIP010000599.1, read as the reverse complement.
CTTCATCGAGTTTCTGATTCTGCTGGCGTTCGTAGCTCTCCCGTCAGGACGCTGGTTTGGCTTGGATGCCTTCCTCTCCTGGCTGTTCCAGGGCAAAGCCCGGCGCAGTAAATAGTTGGCGCAACCGGTGACCGGCACGGCTGACAGCCCGTCGAGCACAGTCGGAATCAACAACCTGGGATTGAACACAGTCAGATTCAACTCAGTCAGATTCAACACAGGTTAGGTAGTCATCCAGTTCAACAGTCGATCGCAGCCAGCAGTCATCAGTTGCCTTGTTCGATGTGCATGCCCTTCGCGGGAGCGGAATTTCCATGTTGTTGACAGCGGAGCAGAAACAGTTGGGAAAAGACAATTTCAACGACGCTGTGGGTACCTCCCGACGTGGGTTCCTCAAGGGAGCACTGGCCGGGACCGCCACAGCCGCCGGCACGTACTTCGGCTATCAGAAGCTGCAGGGCAACCGCGTCAAGGTGGGCTTCATTGGCACCGGTGACGAAGGGAGCGTGCTGCTCAACGAGCACCCGCCCGAATACATGGACATCGTCGCCATTGCCGACCTGCGCCCCAGCAACCGGCGCCGCGCCTTCACGGGCGACCCCGGCAGCGATGCCCGCATGGGCCTCAATCGCAAGCTCGGCGAAGGCACGGCCAGCAACATCAAGGTCTACAATAACCACAAGGAACTGCTGGCTGACCCCGATGTGGAAGCCGTCGTCATCGCCGTGCCGCTCAACGCCCACGCGCCGATCGCCATGGACGCCATTGCCGCTGGCAAGCACGTCCTGACCGAAAAGCTGATGGCTCACAACATCACCGAGTGCAAGCAGATGATCAAGGCCGCGCGGGACGCCAATGTCCTGCTCGCCGTCGGTCACCAGCGGCATTACAGCGTGCTCTATGACAACGCCAATTTCCTGGTGCAGAAAGGGCTGCTCGGAGATATCAAGTTCATTCGCGCACAGTGGCACCGCAACAACAGCTTCCCCAACAGCGACAGTTGGCGCAAATCGATTCCCGATGAAGACCGCAAGGCTCTCAGTTCGGGTTTGGAACAGTTTGGCTACACCGACGCCAACCAGCTCATCAACTGGCGTTTGTACAACGAAACCGGCGGCGGCCTGATGGCCGAACTCGGCAGTCACCAGCTCGATGCCGCCAGTATTTTTCTGGGTAAGGTTCACCCACTGGCCGTGCAGGGCTACGGCGGGCGCAACTTCTATGGCGTTAAGGGGGTTGGCCCCCTCGACAAGCAGTCGGACGACCGTGAGATCGACGACCACGTCTATGTGACGTTCGAGTTCCCTGGTCCGCATTTTGAGCAGGACAATAACGACGTCGTCATCGTCACGTATTCGTCCATCAACACCAATCGTCTGGAGCCCTACGGCGAGACCGTCTTTGGCAGCCGCGGCACACTGTCGATCTACAACGAACAGGACGCCATGCTGTACAAAGAGGCCAGCAAGCTGACGGGTGGCGGTGGACTCGAACAGCGGCTGTACGTCATTGATGGTTCGGAAGGGGGCCCGGTCATGGCGGCCAGCGAAAGCACAGGTCCCGGCGCTGCCGGCGGTGCGACTGCCGCGGTCCTTGAAAAGATCTCCCGCGGTTACACCGAAGAGATGGAGCACTTCTGCTCGGCGATTCGCAACCAGGGCCCCATGTATTATCCCGGCGGTCAGCCTCTCGCCCCCAAGGATGGTGGCTTGCGCTGCAACGGGACGGTGGCCATGGCCGATGCCATCATGGCGTTGACCTCCAACCTGGCGATGAAGCATCGCCGGCGGGTCGTGTTCAAGCCCGAGTGGTTCGATCCGGAAAGTCCTCTCGTCCCGGAAAACGACCCCGACGTCATTGGCTGACCGTTGTGACACGGAGACGCGCCGAACCCGGGGTAAGACCCGGGCCGGTGCCCTGCTGAAGCCAACTCGGACGCATCCCCCTGACACGTCCCCAGAAGAGATTGCAAAACCGGTCGCGCCCTGCTGGCCTGACTGGCGAGGGTGCGGTTCGCGCCGCATGCCCCTGCCCGGCAAACGGAAATACGTCGTGCCGCGCACCACAGCCGACCGGGAGATCCCGCCCTGCGAATCGCCCCGCCGGCCGCCGATTGGCATCCGCCGCCCCTTTCGCGTATCGTGCATGGCGTGTTTCGTGTCGCCCGGCGGCTCTCCCCTGACGGAAACCAAGCCCCCGCGACCCTCATTGAGGAGTGAATCCGCATGGTTGCCATCGCCCGTGATCTGCCAGCCTTGCATGCCATTCTGCAGGAGCTGCGCGATGTCAAAGACGCGCTGGCCCGCGGACCGCGGCAGATCAAGGCTCGCGAGAACATTCTGCAGCAGAAGCGGCAGGAACAGGCCGCCGCCGAAGCTCTCCACCTCACCAATCGCAAAGCAGCCGACGCCAAGGGTCTCGACCTGAAGTCGTTCGAGAGCCGCATCGCCAACATGCAGGTGAAGCTCAATCAGGCGTCCAGCAACAAAGAGTTCGACGCGATCAAGAGCCAGATGGCCGCGGACAATATGGCCAAGAGTGTGCTCGAAGACGAAATCCTCGAGTTGATGGATCGCACCGAAGCCGCCGCAGCCCAGATTGTCGCCGCCAAGGCGAGTGTCCAGGCGGCCGCCGCGGACCTGGAACGGGTCACCCGGGAATTCGAACAGGTAGCGGCCGACCTGCAGGCCAAAGTTGTCGAGCTGCAACAGAAAGTCGCGGAATCAACCGAATTGTTTCCTGCTGAAATCCGCGCGAACTACACGCGACTGGTCAACAGCAAGGGTGCCGACGCCATGGCCGCTGTCGAAGGGACTCACTGTGGCGGCTGCAATTCCGGCATGACCTCCCAGCAGCTCATTCAGATCCGCACCGGGACGTTCAAGTTCTGTTCGTCCTGCGGAGCCCTGCTGTACATCGCGTGAGCGACCCTCGGCCGCGAACGGGTTGTCACCACCTGCGACACGAGGACAACCGCTGTCCCCCCTCCGCCACATTGCACATCGCCCATCGCCGCCATCACGGGACCAACTTTTCCGGTCCCATGATGGCAGTGTGGTATGTCGATCTGCCGACTGGCAGCTACGGCCGGCCGAAGAGCGACGGCCGGCACTCAGCACGTCACTCCCGGTCTGCGATTCGCACGCGGATCTCGTCTGAGTTTCCTCGCAGTTCCGGGGCATACATGGCCGACAGCCGTGTGGGCAGTGCGTGGAAAGTCCCTGGCACTTCGGCCCGCAGGCGAAAACTCACGCTGCTGCGACCACGATCAATGGTCCGCAGAAACACTGACGTGCGGTTGTCGCGGAATTCCACATACGCCCCGTTGGCGCTGGGCAGGTAGCCGCTTTGCAGATCCACGGCTTCGCAGCCCGCCGCCTTGAAGTCTTCCAGAATGACATACTCGTAGTCATTCTTGCTGTCGATTGCCAACTCCACCTCCACGAGATCACCGCTGACGAGGTCCCCCAGATCGAGCAGTGGTTCCCGCCGATACGTCTCCGTCTTGATGCTCACCACCTGACCGCGATCGCCACGCACCTCCGCGTCGTCATCAATGCGGACCAGCCGATAGAGCTTCCGTTCCACCTTCAACTCCAGTCCCGCGGCCTGAATCCCAGTCTCCAGCGTGAAATTTGTCAGGTACGCGTTCCAGTAAATGGGGGACGCCCCTTTCCGCCGCAATTCGACCGTGTGTTGCCCCGCTGACAACTCGTCTCCGGAGAGCACCAGTCGATCATCAAACGAGAACATGTTCTCCTGGCTGATCTCGACGGTTTTCTTCACGTCGCCATCCACCAGCACTTCCAGCGTGACCTGCGGATCGTTTTCGCCGCTGGCTGCCAGAAATTCCGCCAGCGCTTCGACACACAGCGCCGTGTCGCGCGTGCTCTTCCAGTACGAGCCATGCTTGCGATTGTTGAGCAGGTACTTGACCAGCCGCGACGCGCGCTGCCCACGTGGATCGGTGCGCGCCAGCAGCTTGAGGTACACCGCGTTGGCTTCGATTTGATCGCCGTGCCAATACCACCAGGCATATCCATCCTGGAACTGCAGGTAGGCGGTCTGATTCTCGTTGTCCTGCACGAGATACTGGTCGATGTTCTGCAGCACCATGGACAATTGCGATTGAACGTCCGCCTGCGGCTCAAGCGCCGCTTCTGCATGCAGGGCCAGACCCAGCAGGCCCATTCCATACACAGACAACTGCAGACGATCGCGGAACAGATAGTCCCGCATCGCGGAGTCGGTCAGCTTGTGCTGCACCAGAATGCCATACACCAGCGCATCGAGATTGTCAGCACTCGACTTGTACCGCAGCCGCTTCTCTTCGCGATCCTTGCGTTCCGCTGCCTTGAGCAACAGAACCTGTTCCTGCTGATAGGTCTTCAGCCAGCCCACCCCCTGCTCAAGCAGCCCCGGGTACAACGCGATGCCATGCTGCTGTGCAGTCGTGAGCCCCTGCACCACCACTGCCGTGGTATGCGGCCACGAGCGTTCCCCGGCACCACTGAACCAGCCCCAGCCGCCATCTTCATTCTGCATGTCGGACAGCCGTGAAATGTTGGCCTTCACCAGCACTTCGACTTCTGCATTGTCAAAGACCGGATTGGACTCCCACTGCCGCCACTGCGCCGCCCGCTCGGCGGGATCGCCAAGCTGCTGCGCGTTCAGATTGGCCCGCTTGGTTTTGACCTCCGCCAGATCCACACCCAGATCGCGGAGAATCTTCTGCGTGATCACCGTGGGCACAAAGCGATTCAACGTCTGTTCGGTACACGCGTATTCATAGTTCACCAGATAGGGCAGTGCATCGACCATCGCTCCGGCCAGCGTCGGTGAATACCGCACTTCCAGACGTGTCTGCTCGGGCCGACGTTTGTCGGGAACACGAATCGTAAAGCGACCACTGGCGGCATCGCCGCGCACCACGCCACTGAAGGATTCCACTTTCTCGAAGCCATGAATATAGGCGGGCAGCGTGATTCGCATGGCATCCGACAGATCGCTGCCGCGCGCCGTGACTGTGACATCGACTAATCCCTCCCCGACGACCTTGGCCCACCAGTCGACCCGCTGTTCTGTGTGGGGAGCCAGTGAGATCATCACCGGCTCGGTCTGTTCGACGGCCAGCAGATTGGCAGCCACCGCCAGGTCCACCCGGACCTCCTGTGGCCGATCGCTGTCGTTATGGACATTCGCCGAGAGCAACACCCGATCCTGTTCCACGAAGAATCGCGGAGCCTGAATCCGGACCAGCAGTTCTTTGTGAGTCTGGAAGCCACCACGGGCCTCACCGACCCGCGTTCCGCCCGCCAGCCCCCAGGTGCGCACGGACCAGTCCGTGAGATTTTCGGGTGCGCGAAACGTCACTTGTGCTTTGCCAGCCGCATTCGTTTCGACCGCCGCGACCCAGAACGCCGTATCGGCAAACTGAGACCGCACAGCCACAGCCGATTCGCCCCCTTCCTCACTGCTGCTTGCCCCCGCCACATCGGCGACCATGCTGAATTCACCAGGTGCCGCTCCCTCCATCATGGGTGCCGCCGCCATCGGCATGGCCATGCTACGCATCACGGCGCCCCCCTTGGCCTGTCGACCAAACATCCCGCCGCCGCCCCCGCCGGGTGCGCTATCCGTATCAGCAGCCAGATTGCCAAACACGCCAATCGGGGACATCGTCTCGCGCTTGGGGCGAAACAGAATGTCGGTCATCCGCTGCAAACTCGATTGATGCGAGGAATGATACGACCGTCGGAACTTCCAGAAGAATTCCTGAATATCCTCCACGTTGGAACCGCCGGAGATGTATTCCAGGGCCCTGTCATACACCGTGAGCGCCAATTGCGACTGCACGGGCTGGCCATTTTCGTCGGTCACAGTGACCTCCACGGCCACTTCTTCACCGGGCTGCACTTTCTCGGCTGGCAACGTCGTCGTGATCTGCAGTGTGCGGGACTGTGGCGGAACGGCCAGCTCGCGGATGGCCGATTGCACCTCGCCATCCATCACGGCAATCACTTCAACATACGTGTTGGGCATGTCGCTCAGTTCGATGGGAACTTCCAGTTCGGTCGCCTGGCCCGCCAGCTTCTCCCGTCGGATGACAATTTTGTCAGCGCCATCCTCCGCCCGGACCAGCACCAGCGCCGTCCCTCCCACCCGCGGCGTGGTGAGCAGCAACCGGGCCGTTTCTCCCGGCGCAAACGTGCGGGCATTGGCCGTCAGTCCCAGGCCGTCAAATTCAAACCCGGCCAATTCACCAACACCTCCGCGCACGATGAACAGACTCCCCCCTTCCTGCGACAAGCCTGTGTCCGTGGTCACCACCACGCGGGCCCGATACTGCCCCACTTGTCCGGCCTGGAATCGATGAGTCACTCCCCCTTCGGCGTCGGTATCCAGACTGGCCGATTCGATCTCCACTTCCGTCACCTCGCCATCGGGGGCTGAGGTGACTCGCAGCAGAGTGATCGCCGCTTTGCCGGCCACTGTCTTGCCATCAGCCCGCCGCGCCTGCGCCGAGACTTCGATAGGCTGCCCCACGGTGTAATGGCCTCGATCCTGCCACGTGAAGACCTGGAACGGTTGCCGCGTGGCGAGTACTTCTCCCTGCCCCACAATCACGCGGCGCGATTGGTCCACCACTTCTGCTGTGATGGCAAAACTGTGATCGCGATCGCTGAACATCGCCCGCGCAATCGCGGTGTCGATCTGCACCTTGACGGTCCCATCAGGCCCCAGCGGGACTTCATTTTCCAGGACCACTTCCGGTGGATCGCTCGGTGCATCCCACCAGGGGGGAATGGGCCCCGGACAGCCCCAGACCTTCCAGCCGGGATGCCAAGTGGCATCACTGGCAAACCACCAGTACCCGGACCCGTACAGCCAATCCCAAGGATCACGCGGATACCACCGCTGGGTCTTGGTGGTACGCTTCACGGTGTATTTGACTGTTCCCGCCGTCACCGGCGAGCCAAAGTAGTATTTGGCGGCAATCGTTGCTTCAATCTGATCTCCCAGCGAAACGGGCTCCGCGGGACCGGTCACGGTGACTTCAAACTCGGGCTTCTTGTATTCTTCCACCCGGAACGACTGTGACCAGTGCTGCTGATCCCCTTGCCAGCCACTGATCTGGTAGCTCCCCAGCACGGCAGCCTTGGGTAGCTGCAGTTCATCCTGCACCGACGCATAGGCATCCGCCGTCAGTTCCTGCTCGTAGATCGCTTCGCCGCGCGGATTATCCACGCGAACGCGCCATTTCTCTCCGGCATGCGTCTGAGAATCCGGCGGCAGTTCGTACCGGGCATCTCGCGTCCACGCCTTGAAGTAAACCGTTTGCTCAGGGCGATAAACGGGACGATCGGTAATCACATAGGTCCGCGTCTGGCTCCAGGTGTCGCGCGGTGACACCCCTGTCCAGAACTGGTTGAAGCCATAAAAGGCCATCCGCCCGGCGGGATTGCGGGCCACAATCAGCCAGTTGAAATCGCGATCCATCACGCGCGGGTCCAACAGTGCCACCCCGTCGGCGTCGACGTTCTCGGCGAACTTCCGAGTCGTCAACTGCGCGCGATCGCCGTCCCACTGCTGGTTGTAACCAAACGCATTCAGCCGCGCATCGGTAATGGGCTGACCGGTCATCGCATCGGCCACAAAGCACAACGTCTTCTCCCCCACCGCCCTCTGCACAATGGCCGTATCGGCCACCCACACCAGTGCCTGCGACGTGTTCCCGTCCTGCATGTTCGCTGTGACCAAATACGCGCCCGCCTGCGGCAGCGGCAGCGTGACCGGCACGCGACGATCCATGTGCTCAGCCCGTGGTTCCACGGTCTGCGTCCACTCCGCCACCTTTTCGCGCAGATACTTCTGCGCCTTGTCTTCAACCAGTTGGTGCCCAATCCCCTCAATCTGCAACCGCGACCAGTCGAGTTCCTTTGGTTTGCTCTCGATGTAGGCCATCACATCGGCCATCAGCGTATCGATATCCACGCGCTGAGCCGTCCACGCCACCTGGCTGCCATTGCGAAACCGCAGATCGACTTCCGCCCGCGCGGTGGTCGCCGCTGCCTGGCGGCTTTCCAACTGGCACCAGGGCTTGAGAATTTGGTCGAGCCGGCGCTGCACGACTTTCCGTTGGGGCCCGGCCGCCGGGAGCAGTTGCAACTGCTGCTGCCAGAACTCCGCCGCGCGAGGATACTGCTGCCGGTTTTCAAAGATGGTGGCGAGCGCCTCGCACGCCTGAGCCTTGATATTGCGATCACCCAGTTCCAGCGCCCGCCGGTAGGCGGCAACGTGATGAAACTCTGCTGGCAGCTTCACGCGTTTCACGCCGGTGGCAAACTTGCCAGCACCTCATCTTCCGCCAGCGTCCGCACGGTCAGCGGACCGGACTGCTCGTTCAAGGCCTCGTCGCCAGCGGCGGGACGGGAGTCCCAAATGCCCCACAGCGATTGCATGGTTTCCACGCCAAACTGCGATCGCAAAAAACCCGCCCATTCCAGTTGAATCGCCCCCTGCTGGGCCGGATCCCGCCGCGCAATCTCTGTCAGCAACCACCGCCAGCGCTCGCCATCATTCGCGGCCGCATCAAAGCTGTCGGGCACCCGATACAGCAGAGGGGTCCCCTCCGGCGTCACGGGGGCTCCGCGATCGTTGTCGCCGCCCCCACCGCCACCCCAGCGCCCCCAGCGATTCCCTTCCCCAAAATCGGGCATCGTCTTCAGATCTGTCAGCGACTGCAGTTTCCACGCACTGTTCCCGCTGCGATCGCGTTGCACGGACCGCGCCAGGTCTTGCAGCACAACCACCGGTCCCGCCCCAGCGTTGTTGCGCTCGGCTCCTGCCAGCGCCGCCGAGAGCAACTGCATCTGCCGCACACGATCCCGCTCGGCGCTGGTCACAAAACGAGCATACTCACCCCCTTGTGGATACTGACCGCGGCGGAATTCTCCGGACACAATCGATCCTTCTGACGGGTGCATCGACAGCGACCGCGCCAAGGCCAATTGCACTTCCCACTTGTCAGCGTGCAACTGTGCAAGTTCTTCACGCAGGGCATCGATCTCGAAGAGTCGATCCAGCCGCTGCAGCGACTCCACCGCCGTCCGCAGCAGCTTCTCCGCGTCACCGGGCACGACAGCGGGATTCCGCAGTTGCGCAGTGACCAGTTCCAGCGCCACCTTGAAGTTTCCATCTTCCACAGCACCGGGTCTCCCTCGTCCGTTCCCGCCCCGCCCCCCTGGCGGCTGAGCCCAACTGCCCACACTGGCCGTGACCAGCGTGACAGCACACAACAACAGTGCAACGGGTTTCCACATCGGTCTGTTTTCCTTCACAGCAGCGGCGCCAGCCAATCGACTTTCGCGAATCTGCCACGCTCCCTGCCTCTCCGTGGGGCTGCGCAGCAGAAGGGGCTTCGACAAAAGTCAGACACGGCGATTGCGGTCACGATTGAGTTCAATGACCAAAGTGTACAATGGGCCAACGCGCTGCCGTCAAGCAGACGCCTGTTCGGGGGACTGGCCGACGCTTTCGACGTCCGCCTGCTCGTGAAGTTCCCCCTAAAATGAAACTTGGCCAAAATCACGCTGCGTGTTGGTCCGCCGGACTCCGCCTACCCCCCTTGGCAGTTCACCGCCTGCCCCGGCTGTGGGACCCGACTCTGCAGATCGCCGAAGGCGTACCGCCGTGGGAAAACTCAGGCCGCTGCCAGCCGCGCGGGTGATCAAGATTCTCGAGACCTACGGCTTTCGCCGTGGACGCCAGAGCGGCAGTCACATCGAAATGACCTGGCGCTATGACGACCAGACCAGCACGGTCGTGATTGTCCCCGCGCATAAAGAAATCGCGGTCGGCACGCTGACCTCCATCATCCGCCAAAGCACCCTGCCCCGCGAATTCTTCGAAGTGGACTGAGCCCACCCGCACATCGCACACGCTGCCTCGCTCGCGCACAATTCGCCCACCGCGGTCGGCGCATAAAAAATCCCCCTCAAGCAACGCTTGAGGGGGGACTCTGCACAACAAGTGCAGAGGCGCGGAGATGGATCGAGGCAGCAAAACCAACCGGAGACTGGGAGCCGCTAGCGACTGGGAATGTTGAGAGAGCGACACGCCAGGGCGTCGGGTGCCGCTGCTGGCTTGAACGTCAAAGCAGCCGTCGGTCAGGCTGTGCCTGACGCAACCGTAAAACACGGTTGCCCTGAAGCCTGCTCTATCATCACAGCAATCTCTTGCGAGCTGTCGTCAGGCACAGCCTGA
>JBGSIP010000598.1:0-11482 GCA_041742495.1 Planctomycetaceae bacterium | reverse complement strand
TCCTCAGCCAGCGGGGAATGCCCCCGCGGAGATCATCCCATCCGCGGTGCCAGCGCGGGAAGTCGGAGGCCCGGCGGTGCCGGCCCCGCCGCTCGTCAATTCACCCACGCCCACTGACGCGGTGGCCATTCCGCCAGCCATCGTGGCGGCAATTCTGCCCCCCTCGGCCAGAACGACCACTGAGTTGCCCGCCAGTGGAGATACCGCCGAGCGACTCATTCGCGACTCACTGCGAGTCGTTCTCGCCGGGGCCGATGCCATCCGGCTGATTCCGCGAGATCAGCTTGCTGCGACATTTGATCGCTTGCGTGAAGAGCAGTTGGCGCTGGTCCGCCGCGCAGCCGCAATCACTCCGGTGGACCGCGCAACATGGGTCACCAAGGTCAACGAAATCGAAAAGGCAGAAGGGGGCGAGTTGCTGGCGAACGTCTATCGCGTGCATCTTGGGCTGGGGCGTCTGCAAGCGGAGGCGAGTGCGTCCATGAATGCCGCTGCCAAGGCGGATCGCAGCGAGGACACCGATGCGACAATGAGTGCAGATGCCGCCCAGGATGCCAGAGCGAATGCAGCTGAGGAAAGCGATCCGGATAGCAGCGCAGCAAATGGCGTCGAGGCGGGCCCGGCGGTTGCAATTCTGCGATGGATCCGCACGGTGATGGCGACGCGGGAAGCCGCGCGCTGGCTACTGGTAGAACCGGAACTGCCGACCAATCGGCTAGAAGAAATCTACGCGGCCCACACCCAACAACTGCGGGATATTCTGGTCGCGTTCGCCGGGTCGCAAACCGACGGCTATACCGCGCGACTGGATGCTGCTGGTGAAGCCTATCAAGCGGCGTGGGACGACTACTTGCGTGCGCGGGAGGAACTGCTGGCTGCACCCGGCGGCGTAGATTCTGCACTGGCGGTGAATGCGGCGCTACATCGCTATTTCGTGCCCCGGAACGCCTTCGATTTGTGCCTGGTGAGCCACCTCGCAGCGTCGGCGAAGGATTCGCCGGCGCGAGTGGCTTACACCAGTAGCACTGCGTCGCAGGTCGCAGCGATGGAGCGATTGACTGGGAACAGTGCGGAACACCGACTGTTTGATTGTTGGAAGCCCGGGAAATTGCTCATCACGTTGCCAGACCCGCAATCGCCAGAGGCAAGCGAAACTCCCGAAGAGTTCCTGAAGGATGCGATTCCTCTCATGACCCGGGCTGCTTCGCTGCTGAAGCGCTACGATGCCGGCGGCAACAGCGAGAAGTTTCTGACGGATGCCAAGAAGCTGTTGATCGAACAGCGCGCGTGGGTCGGTCGCGTGCATCGTGCCTTTCACAAATTCCGGGTTCAAGATTGGGTGGCGGCTTACAAAAAACTGGATGCCAACATGCGGATTCGGCTATTGCGTGAAATGGACGCCATTCAAGCGGCATTGGTTGCGTTCGAGACTCGGGCTAAGGAGTCTGCGCTTCCCGCTGGGCAGCTCGTGGCGGAAAGCGGATTGCTGTGCCATTTGTTGCTGGAGGATTTCGGATCTTTCAAGTCAATCCGTTCCAGCCCCATGGAAATTTCTCTCCTGTCTCGATGCAATCGAATGTCGAACCTGGCCTCGTTGGCAATTCAACCTTCGCGGCTTGAGCCAGACGAGCTCGCAGTCCAGTTGGCGCGCACCCTGTTAGTGCTGCATGACGGAAGCGCGATCGATCAACGTAAGGTCGGTTTGCAGTTGGCGCTGGCCAAATGCCTGGACGCCCTGCTGGGGTCGCCGGAATGGGAGCACAACCGCAGAGGCGAGGTCAGCCTGCGCCAATTGCTGCTGGACGATGCGACGCGGGAATGGGAACGGCGCGGGGCGCCGCCCAAAGACGGCGAATTTCGACTGGACGGTTGGGTCGAAAGCGGCGGACGACGGCGGCCCCGCTGTGTGACGACAAATCTCAAGGTCGAAACCAGTTCATCGATTTCGCTGCGTAAGAGGTACCCGAATCTAGCTCCCGCAACCCCGCGCGATCAGGTTTTGCTGGACCTGTGGACAATGGGTGAAAAGGACGTGCCCGTGCTGATGGCGGTCACGGACCGGGCGTCCGCACGTAGCGCCGCCGTACAGGTGCTGAAGAATGTGATTCATGACCGCGAGATCCTGACGCGCGCCCATCAAGTCGAACTGGAGACCAGCAAGGAATTCCGCGACCCCTCCTCAGTGCAAGCGATGATCTATGGCGTTGGCAGATATGAATCTCTGATCAAGCAGGTCAGGCTGTGTGACTTCGGCGAGGAGATCGCCCCGGCGCTCGTTGCCTGCGTCGAAGCTCGGGAGGCACTGCGATTCAGTGTCCGCTACGCCGGGGCCACTCCGCCGATGGGCAAGACGCCCTACCAGAAGACAATTGAGGAGTTGTGCAAAAAATGCGTGGCAATGGAAAAGGCATTTGCGATGACCCCCGACGGCAATTTGTCGACCACTGTCGGTAACCTGAGGAGTGCCTACGCGCGGGCCTTTGAAGAGTGGAAGGCTGCCGTCCAGCAGGGTTCCGGCCTGTCAGGTGCTTCGCTTGATCTTGCGGTGATCGGTTCGACTCCCGAATTGCAGGGGTATACCCAGTTTTACACTTCGGCGTCAGATCTCTTGACGGCCTTTGAAAAAGTGGATCGAGCTTTGATCGCACTGGAGCAGAATCCTTGACGTTCACAGCCGATGGCCCGTCGTGTCACAACGGGTCCATGACTGTGGAGACCGCGGCGGTGACGTAAGCGTCCGAATGAGGTTCCGTTTGTCTGCCCTGTGTGCCGCGAGACCGCGATGATCTTCGCGGTCAGGATGCTTGTGCGTGGGGATCGTGGGGATATGGTGAGGGACTTGGCTTGTTGCCCCAGCCGTCTCTCCTTGCGCACGTGGAATCGCGCAGCCGCGCCACATTGTGCGCGTGGTCCCTCTTTCGCCGCCACGGCCGAACCGCCGGTGTCGTTGGAAGAAACTTGGCCAATCCGTTCCCCTCCAGACGTTACACCGTAGTCCTTCACGCCACACCGCGGCGCGCTTCCCGCCTGTCCGCTCAATCCCGGCACCAGTCCACGGCACCAGTCCTCGGCGCATGCCCCCCGCCTCGTGGGCCATTCATCAACGCCAGACATCGATCCGGCGAGCAGAGGTGTGCGGATCGGCGGACAAAATCGCTGGGCACCGTGGCGGGTTCTAGCCGAGTGCATTCACGTCTGGAGAATCGCTGGCAGCGTGGACGGGCATTCCCCGCGCAGAATAGTCGCGAGATCCGGGATGGAAGACTGGTTTGATTTGTTCAACGTTCCAAGGACAATGTGAGGCTGATCCTTGATCTATTGATCGCGATGTCGGAATTGCGAACGCCACCGGCCGCGCAGCGCAATGAGCCGAGTGAGGTCTCCACGACACCCAACCGCCGAAATCGGCGGGCACAGGACTCTGCACCATGACGGACAAACCCGAATCGCCGCCGGACCAGATGAGTCGGCGAGAGTTTCAACAGTGGCTGGCTGGCGCGGCTCTGGCGGGAGGGATCGGCTTGCCCGCGCGCCTGGCCGCGGCGGAGTTTGTCGCACAGGATTTGCCCTTCGGCCCGGATCATCCCGAGTTAGATTCGCTGGCCACTGGCGAATGGTGGAAGAAGTCTGCCAAAGGGCCCAATCAGCCCCCTTCGCTCTCTGTTCCCCGCGATCAAGTGGTTGCCTTTGCGCTCTACACCGTCGAAAGTGGTGTCCTCAAGCTGACCGCGCAACTGTTTCCGCTGAAGCCAGACGAAGCGCGTGACGTGCGGCTGGAAGTCGAGCGGGACGGCGTGTGGACGGAAGTCGCCGCTGTGCCGATCACGGTTCCGGGCTGGAGCGCGCACTTCCGGCTGGAGAACTGGGATCACACGCAGAACGTGCGTTATCGCGTGCGGCATGGTGCCGAAGCGCAGTACACCGGCCTGATCCGCCGCGATCCCGTGGATCAAGATGTGATCGTCATCGCGAACATGTCCTGCAATTCGAGCCGGACCACGGGCCTGCGGCCGGAGATCATCGACAACCTCAAGGCCCAGAATCCTGACGTGTTGTTCTTTGCGGGCGACCAGACTTATCGCCACACCGAGCATACTGCCGGCTGGATTGAATTCGGACTGCAGTTCCGCGAGATCATGGGGGACCGGCCGACAGTTTGTATCCCCGACGATCACGATGTGGGCCATCCCAACCTGTGGGGCGAAAATGGCAAACGGGCTGATCGCAAGGATGGGGCGGATGGCGGCTACTTCTATCCCGCCAGCTATGTGAATCTGGTGCAGCGGCAGCAGTCGTGGCATTTGCCCGACCCGCCCGATCCAGCGCCCATCGAACAGGGCATCACCGTGTACTTCACGCGGTTGCGCGTAGGGGGAGTCGATTTTGCAATTCTGGAGGATCGCAAGTTCAAGTCCGGTCCAGCGGGCAAAATTCCCCAGATGGGCCCGCGGCCCGACCATATCAACGACGACAGCTACGACCCGGCCACCATCGACACACCGGGGCTGGAATTGCTGGGCGCTCGGCAAGAGGCATGGCTGGCAGAATGGACGCAAGACTGGACCGGGACCGAACTGAAGGCGGTGCTGTCACAGACCGCGTTTTGCGGGGCCGTGCACTTGCATGGCGCCGTGCAGAATCGCCTGCTGGCCGATCTGTATTGCAATGGCTGGCCGCAGACGCCACGGCGGCGGGCGCTCGCGGAATTGCGACGCGCTCGGGCAGCCCATCTATGTGGCGATCAGCATCTGGCCGTGTGTGTCAAACACGGCATCGACGATTTCGACGATGGCCCCTTCGCCTTCACGAGCCCCGCGTTGGTCAACACCATTTACGGACGGTGGTGGCATCCCGCGGATGAGCAGCCGGGCGCCGACCCGGTCCCCAACAGTCCGCTGCCGTGGACGGGCCGCTTCAAAGATGGACTCGGCAATCGCATCTCCATGCTGGCCTACGCCAATCCGCCAGACATCACTGACGAGCGCCAGCGGGCCGACGGGTATGGTTTGGTGCGGCTGGATAAGCGCCGGCAGACAATCACGTTTGAATGCTGGCCGCGGTTCGCGGACGTCACACAGGGGGACAGCGCCCAGTTTCCAGGGTGGCCCATCACGGTCAGCGTCGCAGACAACGACGGTCGTGTCCCTGTGGCGTGGCTGCCCGAACTGGTCTTCGAGGCAAACGCGCGACCGGTGGTGCAGGTGATCGCCGAAGCCACCAGCGAGATCCTATATACGCAGCGCGTCTGGGCCGACCGCTTCCAGCCGGGCGTGTTCGCCGAGGGGCAATACACGGTCCGGGTGGGAGTCGACCGCCCCGGCGGAATCGAGTTCACGGGGCTGGCAGCCACGAGCAATCGTGCTCAGGCGGGTACGCAGTCGGTCAAGTTGTAATGTGCCAGCAGCGTTTGACATGAAAGCAGGGGACGATGAGCGGGCAGCAACGACGTGAACGGAGCGGTCAGGAGTGGAAGTGGGGTGTCCTTCTCGGCGTGGCCCTGGGGGCCTGCCTGGCAGAATCGTCCTGCGCAGATGCGGCGACTCCTCCCCGGCCGAATATTGTCTTCATCCTGACCGATGACCTGGGTTACGGCGATATCGGAGTGTTCTATCAGAATGCCCGCCGCGCGCTGGACAATCCGGCTGCGCCGACGCATCTCACACCGCATCTGGATGCGCTGGCAGAGAGTGGTGTGCAGTTGCGCGATCACTACTGTTCGGCTCCCGTTTGTGCCCCCTCGCGAGCGTCGCTGATGCTGGGCGTGCATCAGGGGCACGCCAATGTGCGCGACAATCAGTTCGACAAGATGCTGGAAGACAACCACACCGTGGCGAGCGTGCTCAAGACGGCCGGATACGCGACGGCCGCTTTCGGCAAATGGGGCTTGCAAGGAGGGCCGGGAAAAAAAGATCCCGCCACGACTCCGCAGGGGCCCTCCCGCTGGCCTGGCTATCCCACCAAGCGCGGGTTTGATTTTTACTTTGGATATGTCCGGCACGGTGACGGGCACGCCCACTATCCCCACGAAGACGGCAAAGAAGTGTGGGAGAACGAACGCGAAGTGTCGGCTGACCTTGCGGGCTGTTACACCGCGGATTTGTTCACAGCCCGCACCAAGCAGTGGATTATCGATCAGCGGCAGGCGAGTCCATCGCAGCCATTCTTCTGCTATCTCGCGTACGACACGCCGCATGCCAAGACGCAATACCCTCCGCGCGCCTACCCGGCTGGCGGCGGTCGCCAGGGGGGATTGCAATGGATGGGTCAGTCCGGCCAGATGATCAACGCGGCCGATGGCCGACCGGATTCTTGGTGTCATCCAGACTATGCGTCAGCCACGTGGGATCACGATGACAACTCCGCCACCCCGGTTCAACCGTGGCCAGATGTGTTCCGGCGCTACGCGACGTCGATCCGGCGGCTGGACGACTGCGTCGGTGATCTCGTGCAGTTGCTGAAAGATCTGGAGATCGACGACGAAACGCTGGTGGTGTTTACGTCGGACAATGGCGTGAGTCTGGAGTCGTACCTCAAGGAAGACTTTTCGCCGCAGTTCTTTCGGAGCTTTGGTCCGTTTGACGGCGTGAAGCGTGATTGCTGGGAAGGGGGCGTGCGGGTTGGGGCGGTGGCGTCGTGGCCGGGCGTGGTACCTGCGGGCCAGATCAACACCGATCCCACGGCTCACTATGACTGGCTGGCCACATTTGCGGAGCTGTCGGGCATGTTGCCTCCGGCGCGCTCGGATGGGGTGTCGCTGGTGCCAGTTTTGATGGGGCAGGCGTTCGAGCGTCCCGAACCGATTTACATTGAATACAGCCAGAATGGGAAGACGCCCAACTTTCCGGAATTCGACCCCAGCCACCGTGGTCGCAAGCGCAACCAGATGCAGATGATTCGCTTTGGCGATCTGCTGGGGGTGCGCTACGACATTGTGGGCAAAGGGGGCGATTTTGAAGTGTTCAATGTCGCCGAAGATCCGCGGCAATTGACAAATCTGACAGGCACCGGCCCGGCCATGCAGGAGTTCCAGACGCGCCTGCAGGACGCATCGCGCAGCATGCGTCGGCCCGACTCAGAGGCGCGCCGGCCGTATGATCCGTTCCCGTTGTCTGCCGTGACTCCCGGGACGTGCGCGCCGGGACTGGCCTGGTCAGCCGTGCCATCGGCTGCTCCCTGGGTGCCGCGGGTCGAAATCGCGGTACCTGTGGCCATGGGGATCTGCGAGCAACCGTCACTGAGTGTCGTTCCGGGGGACCGCCAATCGTCGGCGGTGCTGTTTGCGGGATTTATCGATGTCCCCGCGGATGGGCAATATACGTTTCACTTGCGGGCCCCGGGCGGAGCCTTGTTGCGCATTCACGAGGCCACGGTGATCGATGCCGATTGCGGAGGGCCGCGCGGCAGCGAGGTGTCGGAAATGATTCGCCTCAAGGCTGGCAAGCATCCGTGGCGGCTGTACGCAATGACTGCGGCTGAGCGAGTGCCGGAGTTGACGCTGGAATGGACTCCAGTGAACGGCAGCCGCGGCAAGATTCCGGCGGCCGCGTTTTCGCACCAACCCTGATCAAGCCGAGTCGACATGACGAGCATCGCTGACGCCCGGCGGGGACTGCAAACGCAACTGTTCCCGCGGGGCGTGCCACGATTGTGGTGTCCGCCGTTGACTCATTTTTGTGCGGCAGCCAGTCCCGACGCACCGCGCACCTGTGCTCATCTGAGGCACCTGTCACCACATGTGCGCGGGTTGCTGGTCCCTGGTTCCACGGGTGAAGGCTGGGACATGGCTGACGGCGATGTGCGAGGCGTGCTGGAGATTGTGCTGGCGACTGCTGCGGAACTGGGCCTAGTGGTGCTGATCGGCATTCTGAAAACCGATCTGCCGGCAATGCTGACGGCGCTCGACAACCTGACCGGGGAATTGACGCATCCCGCGGCGGTGGGGATCACCGTCTGCCCGCCGCGCGGTGCGGAACTGACGGCAGACCAGCTCGACGCGGCGATGGTTCAAATTCTCGAACGGGGACATCCCACGGCCCTGTATCAACTGCCGCAGGTGACGCAAAACGAGTTGTCGCCAGCCACGGTGGCCCGCCTGGCGAGTGAGTATGAAAACTTCATTCTATTCAAGGATACCAGTGGCCGCGATGTGGTGGCGCAAGCGGGAGTGGATCTGGGGGGCGTGTTTCTGGTTCGTGGGTCGGAGCAGCAGGGCTATGCCGCGTGGACCCGCGCCGCAGGTGGTCCGTATGACGGGTTTCTGTTGAGCACCGCCAATGTCTTTGCCGCCGATTTGGATCGCCTGCTGGCGCTGCAGGCGGCCGGTGAATTCACAGCGGCGGCGGAACTGTCCCAGCAGTTGGAGTCGATCGTCCAGGCCGCGTTTGCCCTGGTGGCCGCCCTGCCGGACGGCAATCCGTTTACCAATGCGAATAAGCTGCTCGATCACGCGATGGCGCATGGCAGTGAGGCCGTCGACGTGCCACCACCGTTGCTGTACTCCGGCCGCCGTCTGCCGGCGGAACTGGTGTCCGACGTCGTCCAGTTGTTGGCCCGCCACGACCGACTTCCCCCCCGGGGCTATCTGGCGGAAGCGTAACAGGCCGGAAGCCGCAGCGCAGAGCGGGCCGGAACGACGGGTTGAAGGGGGGCTGGCCTCCCCCCTACCATGCCGTCACGTCGGGCGCATGTGCCCGCGCGTGGTGCCTGCGATGGTTCGCGAGTCGCGGGTTCTGGTTGTTCGTGCGGTGAAGTTGATGGTCCATGTCCACGCTGCCTTCGTCTGATGATCCTGCCGTGCCCGCTGCCAGTGCGTCCGCTGCGGAGGTGCCCGCGACGGCAGTTCCCCCAGTGGTGGTTCCCGGCGCGGGGATTCCCGCCGCACAATTCCGGCAGGAAGTGAT
Source organism: Planctomycetaceae bacterium (assembly GCA_041742495.1). Classification (GTDB taxonomy): domain Bacteria; phylum Planctomycetota; class Planctomycetia; order Planctomycetales; family Planctomycetaceae; genus JBGSIP01. The sequence goes on along the minus strand of JBGSIP010000598.1, from coordinate 2,582 downwards.
GCGTCGCCGCTCGTTTGGCATCATCGCGCACCCGGATGCCGGCAAGACGACTCTCACCGAAAAAATCCTGCTCTATTCTGGCTGTATTGAAGAAGCCGGGGCCGTGCGGGGGCGCAAGAGTCAGCGGGCCGCCCGTTCTGACTGGATGAAGATGGAGCAGCAGCGCGGGATCTCCGTCACCGCCACATGTCTGTGCTTCGACTATCAGGGCTATCGGCTGAATCTGCTCGACACGCCCGGGCACCAGGATTTCAGCGAAGACACCTATCGCACGCTCAATGCCGTCGATGCTGCCGTGATGGTGGTGGACGCCGTGAACGGGATTGAATCGCAGACCATCAAGCTGTTCAAAATCTGCTCCGAGCGGCGGATTCCGATCCTGACGTTCGTCAACAAGATGGACCGACCCGGAAGCGACCCATTGGGGGTGCTGACGCAGATCGAAGAAGTGCTGGGGATCGATGCCATTCCGCTGAACTGGCCGGTCGGCAAAGGACGCGAATTTGCGGGCATTGTGAAACGCCAGACGCGCGAGGTGCTGAAGTTCCTCAATATCGAGAAGTCATCCTATGCAACACCGTTTGAATCGGCGTCACTGGATGATCCCGCGCAGACTTTGTTTCCGTCCAGTGTGATGGATGAGGTCCGCGATGAAATCAGTCTGCTGGATGGAGCCGGAGTGCCGTTTGAAGTGGAGCGTTTTCTGCGCGGCGAGCAAACACCGGTGTACTTTGGCAGCGCGCTGACGAACTACGGGGTCGAGCAGTTTCTGGAAGGCTTTGTGACGCTGGGGCCACCACCGCGTCCGCGGCCCAGCGATCAGGGGCCGGTGGCTCCGTTCGATCCGTTCTTTACGGGAGTGGTTTTCAAGATTCAGGCAAATCTCGATCCGCGACACCGGGACCGCGTGGCGTTTGTGCGGGTCTGTTCGGGGCGCTTCGAGCGGGATATGGAAGTCACCATTGCCCGCTCCGGAGAACGGATTCGCGTACCCCGTTCGCACCAGTTGTTTGCCCGCGATCGCGAAACGGTTGAGGAGGCCTTCCCTGGCGACGTGATTGGCATTGTGAACCCCGGCAAGTTGCGCCTGGGGGACACCTTGTGCGGCAGCCGAAAAATGCAGATCGATGGCCGGTGGGAATACGCACCCGAACGGTTTGTGCGCATCCGCGCTCACGACACGTCGAAACGCAAGCAATTCACCCGTGGGCTGGAGCAGTTGATTGAAGAGGGGGCCGTGCAGATGCTCTCGGACGACGGGACGTCGATGCACGAACCGATCCTTGCCGCGGTGGGGGAACTGCAGTTTGAAGTGGTGCAGTTTCGACTGGAGAGCGAATACAACGTGCTGACGGCGCTCGACCGTCTACCATACCAAGTGGCCCGCTGGATTGATGGCCCCCCCGTTGATCCGGACACACTCACGCTGCCCAGCGGATCCCGCATCATGCGGGATCACTTTGGCACACAGATGCTGCTGTTTGGGAGCGAATGGTCGCTGGACTACTTCGTCCAGCGCCATCCCAAGATCACACTCAGCGAGCATCGCCCTGAAACCTGAGCTGCCATGCGCGACTTCGCGCAAGTTTCGGCAGGCAGGCCTAAGAGCCTTTAAAACAGCCATGACCTGCAGCAATCACGGGTGCCTTTGGCTTCCCAGTGCCGACGTTCAAACGGTGAGATCAACACTGGCCGAGCTCAGCGGCACCCAGAATTGCTTGCGTGGGCAGAGTTCGGCGGGGCTGCTACGGCTGAGTCAGCAGCGGCGTCCACAGCCCCGGCGCGACGGCAGGGGTCTTGCCGTTTACCGGAAACGTCGTGGGGACAATCTGCGCCAGTTGCGCCGACAGATCTGCCACCACGTTCACGTGCTCCGGCAGCGCTGCCAGATTGGTCAACTCACGCGCGTCGGCCGAATGATCGTAGAGTTCACGCCCCTGATCTCCGCCGTCCCATTCGGTGTATCTCCAGCGCGGCGTGCGCAGGCTGTAACCGAAGTAAGTTCGGCGTTCGGGACTGGTCACGGCGGAGGTTCGGCGACCTGAGCCGGTCACGCTGCGACTGACTTGGCTTAAGGCCCAGCCACGGCCGGACGCGTTGGAGTCTTGCAACATCGGCACCAGACTTTGGCCGGGCAATCCGACGGGGGTCGTCACGCCACACAGTTCACCCAGTGTGGGGAACAGGTCGATATGGGCGACCGGCGTATCGACGACAGTTCCCGGCTTGGAAATGCCAGGAGCCACGATCAGCAAGGGGACCCGGGCGCTCTCTTCAAACAGACTCATCTTCTGCCACAAGCCATGTTCACCCATGTGGTAGCCATGATCGCTCGTAAACACGATGACCGTATCGTCGGCGAGTTGCAGGCGGTCCAGCGCGTCGATGACCTGCCCGACCTGCGCATCCATCATGCTGATGCTGGCGTAGTACGCCTGACGGCATTCCCGCCGCAGGTCGTCGGTCATGGCATCCTGATCGGCTTTGCGGCTGGCGAGTCCGGCTGGCGGAATATCACGCTGATCGGCCTCGATATCCGTCACGACGGGCATTTGCGATGCCGGATACATCTCGAAATACTC
>JBGSIP010000597.1:0-7802 GCA_041742495.1 Planctomycetaceae bacterium | reverse complement strand
TTGCCACCAGAAAGAACAGTGGCAGCCTCCACCAGTCCGATGCTCCCCCCAAAAACAGAAGCGGCAGCAAATCTGCGAACAATGGCGTGCCGGTGTGCCGCGACTGCACGTCGCGCATCAGCCAGGCGGACGAACCCAGTTCGGAATATGTGGTTGTCGGCGACGGGATCGCCACCAGCGGAATCAGGATCGCCCACAACAGTCCGGCCGCGAGGCCTTGGACGGAAATCGCCAGCCCAAACATGCGCCACAGGTTTAGCCACGGGCACCAACGTCGCCACGCGGAGAGTCGCGATTCAAAGAATGGCTCCTGTAGCTGCAGCATGAGCGGTACCCAGGGGTAGGTCGGGTTGTGCCTGACGCGATCCAGCAGGTAGGTCAGGCTGTGACTGACGCAGTTGTCGATAACGACCACAACCACGTCTGACAATCAGAGTGAAACAAGCCGTCGATCAAGTAGGGCCAAACACCGTCGCTGCCCGTGGGCCAATCGCGTCAGGCACAGCCTGACCTGCAAATCCCCTCACGGCTGGACAAGCCAGCCGTGCCGCCCTGCGAGTTACGATGGCTGACAAATAGACGTGGTTGAACCACTACCTGCTGACGCCACTCTACGCCGCGCTGTCCATCACATCGTCAGCCACGAAAATCGGAATGCGGGGTTCGCAATGTACGGCCAGCGCGATGGCGTCGCTGGGCCGACTGTCGAGTTCAATCAGTTCGTCGCCGCGTTGAATACGAATGACGGCAAAGTACATGTGATCGTGCAGGTTGTTGATGATCACATCCTTAACGCGGCCCCCCATGTGCTCAATCAGATTTTTGAGCAAATCGTGGGTGAGCGGCCGCGGCGGGATGTCGTTCTTGATACGGCGATCGATGCTGGTGGCTTCAAACAGGCCGATGACAATCGGCAGCGAGCGGTCCCCCTCGAGTTCTTCGAGATAGATCACCTGACGCTCGTCGATGTCACTGATAATGATGCGAGCCAGCCGCACTTCCACGAGCTTGGTCATCAGCGACTTCACCTCCGTCCCAATCGACTTGGCAGCCGAACACGGTCGGTCACCATCCACGCCGTCTTAGCAGCAGTCCAACTACGAACTTCGCCACGTCCTGCACAGAGCCCACGGTCGCATCGACGCCGTCCCATTCAGACCACCGCGGCGGATCTCCCGCGTCATCTCTGTGCGGGACTTTTGCCATTCAATTTAGCTATTTCCCGTCAACTCGGCGAGAACCTGCTCGATACTGGCCAACTGCTGCTGCCAGTCGGCCAGCGTGTCACGGTGATTCTGCACCACGTCGGCCGGGGCGTTGCTGACAAAGCTTTCGTTGGCCAGTTTGCGGGTGTGTCCGGCGATCAGTCCGCCCAGGCGCTCCGCTTCGCGGGTCTGCCGCTGCACTTCGCTGGCGACGTCAATGATCCCCTCCAGCGGGACAAATCCATCGGCACCCGATAGCGAGAATGTGGCCGAGGCAGGCGGACGCTGCACATCCAGCCCCAGCGACCCGAGCACGGTGCGCGAGAGGTTCTCGAACTGGTCGGCAATATCGGCGTATTCGCTGGCGACCTCCGCTGACGCCCGTAGATGCAGCGTGAGGGGCGTTTTGGGCGCGATTTTGTAGATGGCCCGCACGTTGCGAACAGCGATGATCGTCTCCTGCAGCCGTTCGAAACGCCGTTCGATTTCCGGACGAATCCACGCCGCGGGCAGATCATCGGGCCAGCGGGCAATGATGGCCGCCGGTTCGGCCGCGTGTGGAGTCATCAGGCCGCGCGTCGGTGCCACTTCGGCCAGCCGTTGCCACAATTCTTCGGCAATAAACGGCGTGAAGGGGGCCAGCAGCCGCAGCAGATGATCGAGCACGCCGACCAGCACCCGCTGCACGGCCGGCCGCAGTGCGTCGTCCCTCAGCCGCGGCTTGATCATTTCCAGATACCAGTCGCAGAACTCATTCCACACAAAGTCCCGCAGCACCCGGGTGGCGGAGTCAATCTGGTAGCGGCCCAGAGAGGTGGTGACTTCGGCCGCCACCGTCGCCAGCCGACTGCGAATCCACAAGTCCTCCAGCCTGAGGTCGGCCTCGCTGAGTTCTCCGGGCACGTAGCCCTCCAGGTTCATCAGCGTGAATCGGGTCGCGTTCCAGAACTTGTTGCAGAAGTTGCGCCCGTATTCAAAACGTTCACTGACCATTCGCGCGACGGGTTCGCCCGGATCGGTTTCAAAGTTGGGGCTCGAATACTGCAGTTGCCGCTTCCCTTTGGGGAAGTAGATGCGGGGCTTCGTGCCATCGACGGGCTTGGCATCGGAATGCTCGGCGCGTTGCGGAACCACTTCGCCGGTTTCGGGATCTTCATAACCGACGGGCAGCCGGACGTCTTGCGTTTCGCCAGCCAGTGACGCCAGCGTGAACCGCACCGCGTCGGTGCCATATTTGTCGATCAGATCCATCGGATCGACGCCGTTCCCCTTTGATTTCGACATCGTGCGGCCGAAGCCATCGAGAATCTTCGGGTGGATGTAGACGTGACCGAAGGGAATGTCCCCCATGTTGTACAGGCCAGTCAGCACCATCCGCGCGACCCACAGGGTGATGATGTCGCGACTGGTGACGAGTACGTTGCCCGGATAGAAAAAATCGAGCACGTCGTTGCCGCCAGTTGCCGGCTGGACCTGACCTTCTAGCGGGGGACAGCGATCGGTGTCTGGCCAGCCGAGCGTGGCATGCGGCCACAGGGCCGAGCTGAACCAGGTGTCCAGCACGTCCTCGTCCTGCACCAGTTCATGGCCGGGCAGGGCCCCTTCGTCGAGATCGAACTCGGCGCAGATCTCCCAGCCCGTGTCGGTTTCGTTGCGGCGCCAGACCACATCGTCGCGACCGCCAAAGGCCGTCTCCAGGTCCGTCGCAGTACACGTCTGGCAGTACCAGATTGGGATGCGGTGGCCCCACCACAGTTGGCGCGAAATGCACCAGTCCCGCTTCTCGCCCAGCCATTCGTCATACGTTTTGGCATAGCGACTGGGAAAGAACCGCACACGCCCGTCACGCACCGCGGCGAGCGCCGGTTCGGCCAGTTGATCCATCCGTACAAACCATTGGTCGGACAGATACGGTTCGACGGGCGTCTTGGAGCGATCGCTGTGTTTGAGCGGAATGACTCGCTCTTCGACCCCTTCAAAATGCCCCAATTGCTCCATCGCGGCCACAATCTGCTCGCGTGCCGTGGCCCGATCGAGTTCGGCAAACTGCCCGCACAGATCGTTGAGCGTCCCATCCGGGTGGAGGATGTTCAGCATCGGCAGCCCATTGCGCAGGCCGCACTGATAATCGTTGGGATCGTGAGCGGGCGTCACTTTCACGCACCCGGTCCCCAGATCCATCTTCGCCAGTTCGCCATCTGCGATGATTGGAATCTCGCGGCCGTTCAAGGGAATCCGAACCCGCTTGCCAATCAGATGCTGGTAGCGGGAATCGTCCGGATGCACGCAAACCGCGGTGTCACCCAGCATTGTTTCGGGCCGCGTCGTCGAGAACGAAATCTTTTCTGGTCCATCGACAACCGGGTAATTGAACGTCCAGAAGAAGCCCTGCACGTCTTCCTCAAAGACCTCATCATCGGCGACTGCGGTCTGCAGGAATGTGTCCCAGTTGACCAGCCGCTTGCCCCGCACGATGTATTGGTCCCGGAACATCTTCAGAAACGTCCGCCGGACCGCGCGGGAGCAGACGTCGTCCAGCGTGAAGCGCTGCCGCCGCCAGTCGCACGAAGCTCCCAGTTGTTTCAACTGATTGATAATGCGTTCTTCGTACGCGTGCTTCCAGCGCCAGATACGATTGACAAGTGCTTCGCGGCCAATGTCGTGCCGCGTGAGTCCTTCCTCTTCGCGCATCCGTCGTTCGACCACGGCCTGCGTAGCGATGCCGGCATGGTCGGTACCAGGCATCCACAACGCCTGAAAACCCTGCATGCGTCGCCAGCGGGTCAACAGATCCTGCACCGTGCTATTGAGCGCGTGCCCCATGTGCAGCGCACCCGTCACATTGGGCAGCGGAATCATGATGGTGTGCGGACGCTTGGCCGGATCGGGATCGGCGTCGAAATAGCCGTTCTGCTGCCACCATGCGAACCATTTGGACTGGGCTTCGCGGGGTTCGTACTGCTTGGGGATGTCCATGCGCTGGCTTGTTGAAGTGCAGAAAAGAATGGTCTCGCCGGCCGCTGCTTGCGCTGTCATTGCGTTCCGGACGGCAGCGTTTTGCCCCGCTACTGTCCACGCACAGCTTGGTCGCCCGAATGAATCACACCGGGGCTACGATGGCGGTCGCAGGTGCCGACGCGGCAATCAGTACCGCCGATTCGGCTTCCTTGTAAAGCTTGTATTCCACGCTGTCCACCAGCGCCAGCCAACTGGCTTCGATGACGTTCTCACTCACGCCCACCGTACTCCAGACATCGTTCTGGTCCCGGCTTTCGATCACCACCCGGACTCGGGCGGCGGTCCCTTCCGTCGAGTTGATAACCCGCACCTTGTAGTCCACCAGTGTCATCGACGCGAGTTGAGGGTATGCACTCGCCAGTGCCTTGCGCAGCGCCTTGTCCAGTGCATTGACGGGCCCATCCCCTTCGGCCACCACCAGCTCTTCCTGCTCGTCCACCCGCAGCTTGATGGTGGCCTGCGTCAGCGGATTCCCGCCGGCATCTGCATCGACGTTTACCCGGTACGCAAGCCGTTCGAACCACGGCCGGTACTGTCCCGCCATCTTGCGCACCAACAGATCAAACGAGGCTTCGGCCGCTTCAAACTGATAGCCTTCGTTCTCCTGCTCTTGCACGCGGGCGAGAATCCGCGCCATCAGATCGCGGTCCTGGTCGAGTTTGTATTTCACCGTCTTGGCCACGATGTTCGAGCGGCCCGACAATTCGCTCACCAGCACGCGCCGTTCGTTGCCAACCGTCACTGGGTCAATGTGTTCATAGCTGCGGGCCAGCTTGTTCACCGCATGCACGTGCATACCCCCTTTGTGAGCGAACGCACTCATGCCGACAAACGCCTGGTTGGACCGGAAGTTCATATTCGCCAGCTCGTACACGTAGCGCGACAGCTCCGTCAGCCGGCCCAGGGCACCGGAACGCAGCAGCGGGTAGCCGCATTTGAGCGACAGGTTGGCAATGACGCTGATGAGGTCTGCATTGCCGCACCGCTCGCCAATGCCGTTGACGGTCCCCTGCACATGCAAAGCCCCTGCCTGAACCGCGCGCAGCGAATTGGCGACGGCCACTTCGCAATCGTTGTGGCAGTGAATACCAATCCTCCCGCTGACAGCACCCCGTGCCGCCGTCACTGCGGCGTGAATGGTGTCTGGGAGACTTCCGCCGTTGGTATCGCACAGCACGATGGTTTCCGCACCGGCGTGCTCGGCTGCCCGAATGGTTTCCAAGGCATAGTCAGGATTTGCCTGCCAGCCGTCAAAAAAATGCTCGGCGTCATAGATCACCCGCCGCCCCTCTGAGTGGAGGTAGGCCAGCGAATCGGCCACCATCGCCAGGTTCTCTGCCAGCGACACCTGCAGCACCTCGGTGACGTGCAGATCCCACGTCTTCCCGACGACTGTGCAGACGGGAGCCCGCGACTGCACGAGCGCCTGCATGCCGGTGTCGGCTTCGGCACCAATGCCCCGACGCCGCGTCATGCCAAACGCGCAGACGAGCGCGTGACGCAGATCCATCTCGGCCACATGCCGAAAGTAGGCCGCGTCTTTTTCGTTGGACAGCGGATAGCCGCCTTCAATGAAATCGACCCCAAACTCATCCAGCTTCTGCGTGATGAGCAGCTTGTCCTGGAGCGAAAAGTTGACGCCTTCGCCCTGGCTGCCGTCGCGCAACGTGGTGTCGTAAATTTCGATCCGCGTCGCATTCGCAGGCGCTGTGGTTCCGCTGTGTGTCATCTGCCGCCTCCGCCGTGAAAACGAAAAAAGCCCACCGGGTGCGACCTGGGGGCTTGGCATGAATCAAAGGCACAGCACGCCGCGGCTGAGGTCGCACGGAAATCGATCAGGCCACCGGCCCAATCGCGCTGATCAAAATCAACCGTACTACCGCGTCAAACATCAGTTGATCCTTGAGGGACGCCAATTTCGGACCATTGAAGTTTATGGCATCCACAAGGCCGCGTCAAATCCCGCCTGACAGCCCTGCGACGCGACCAAAACGCCAACGCGCAACACCAGCTTCCGACTCGGGGAAACGACCGGTTCGGCCGATGGGTGCTACGGCACGACAAACCGGCCCACCACGGGCCAATGGTCGGAATACCCAATGCGGTCCTTGTAGTCGTCCATCGGCAATGCAAACCGTTTGCCCTTGATGATCCGTTCGTTGACCATGAACGAGGGCCGGAACACGCTGGTGGACTTCCACTGCATCTTGCCCCCTTTGGCCAGTTCGGAAGAAATCAGCAAGTGATCGAAGCCTTCCAGGCGCATGTCGTCTGCGTCGGGGTCATAGTTGCCGATTGTCCAGCGGTCGGCCGCTGCCAGCGGAGCCAGCGTGTTGATCAGTCCCCCTTGCGTCAGAATCTGCAGCGAGCGATCGTCGTCGGTGTCGTTGAGATCCCCGCCGACAATGACCGGCACAGCTTGGCCTTCGTACCGGGTCAGCTCCTGCTTCACAATCTGGACCACCGTCTCAGCCGACTTGATGCGGCTCTCTTCGCTGTCCGATTGTCCTTCACGGCGACTCTTCCAGTGATTGACCAGCACATAAAAGGGCTGGCCCTGTTCCACAAACCGCGCCGCCAGCACGCCCCGGGGAAAATTAGGCAGTGCGAAGCTTCGTGCCAGAAACGGCTTCTTGCTCACAATCGCCACATCAATCCCGCGTGTGTCGCGCCCCTCAAGCAGCATGAAGTACCCGTACCCAGCCTGGGCCAGATGCCGTGACACCAGTTCGCGCAGCAGGACGTGATTCTCGACTTCCATCAGGCCCACGATGTCGGCATTCAGGGCCAGCAGGACCTTGGCGTCTTTCTCGAGTTTTTCGCGCACCTGAGCCGAAGTGAGGATGTCCTCTGCGTCGAGCTGAGGATCGTCAAACGCGTCGAACATGTTTTCACAGTTCCAGAACGCGACCGTCATTTCTCCAGCCGCCGCCGCGGCGACCGCTGGTCCCTCTGGCGCAGCGACCAGGCAACCCATCAACCCCACCATCCAGCAGACAACGGCAAGTCGCATGGCAAACTTTCGATCAGTCATCGTGAACCGGGTCCGTTGTCGCTCACCAATCTCTCGGTGCTATCGATCCGTTGAACAGCCACAACCTGCAGCCACCAGCGAGTACCCGTGGTCGAGGGCCAGCCTTGCTAACTCTGCAGCGAGATCACCAACCCCGTGCGGATCTTGGGATCGAACCAGGTCGACTTGGGGGGCATGAACTGGTTCTGCTCGCACACGGCAATGAATTGAGGCATCGTGACCGGTGCCAGTGAAATCGCCACGGCATAGTCCCCCGCGTCGACACGTTCGGCCAGATAGGTCGCATCCTTGTTGCCGCCGACGTAATTGATCCGCTTGTCACGGGCATCCGTCATGCCCAGTACGCCGTCAATGATCAGCCGCTGTACAATATCTGCATCAATGGCTTCCGCGGCGTCGTCTGCGCGGAAAGTGCCGGGGAGTGGCTGGAGTTCGTACCATTGACCAGCCAGGTACACGCCGACCACGTGGACCCGATCCGGTCGAAACGGAGCCGACTCTGTCCGCGGTGTGACGCTGAAGCTGGCCGCGAGCCGATCGAGAAA